>JBBRGM010000058.1:0-14595 GCA_038240725.1 Burkholderiales bacterium
GCCAGCGTGGCGCCGCTCGAGGGAGGCCCGATGAGCTGCACGACCGCGATCGATCTCAATGCCGATTGGAACATCCGAAGCGACAGCGCAAATTGCGGAGCTGCTGTCAGCCTTTAGCGAATTGAGCAATTCGATCGCAGACGCGGAATCGATTCTTGAGAAAAAGTTTTTTTAACGATGAAGTGAAGGAATAGAGGAGTACGCCATGAAACGCAATGCATCGGGATTTACCTTGATTGAAATCGCCATCGTACTGGTCATCATAGGCCTGCTGCTAGGTGGTGTACTGAAAGGACAGGAGTTGATTACCGGAGCGCGCGTGCGCAATCTGATTTCGCAGCAGGACGGTATAAAGGCGGCCTTCTTCGGCTTCCAGGATCGCTATCGCGCGCTTCCCGGCGATTATGCGGCGGCCGCGACCAACATCAATTGCACCGGCACATGTGCATTCGGCAATGGCAATGGACGCATCGAAGCAGCGGCAGCCCCAGCCGCAGGCAGCGTTGTACATGAGGAGTTATTGGCCTGGAGCCACTTGACCGCGGCTGGGTTCCTTAACGGCAGCTACACGTTTGCGGCCGGAGATGCGGCGCCGACCGATGCAAACAACCCCAAGAATCCGTACAGCTCATACCTCGAGCTCGCGTATGACGGTACATATAATGCAAGCACGACCGCTACTCAAAAGCACAACCTGAAGACGGGCGCACAAGTGCCGGTGGAAATCATCTCGGAAGTCGATCGCAAGGTCGACGACGGCCTGCCCTATGCGGGTGGTTTTCAGTTCTCCGTGTACGCTCCTGCAGGTTCTACCGCTCCGGCCACCACCGGTGCTGGAACATGCGTCGTCGGCACGGCACCGAACATCACCTGGGCGCTCAGCGGCAGCGCCACCAACTGCGGCGCGGCCAGCCTGTTCTAAGAAACGCGCGGGGTTGATCGCTCTTCGCTACCCGACGCCTGCTCGACGACAAGTCCAGCAGGCGTCTTCACTTGCAGCCAGGCAACAGCATGCAAAAAAGCAATCGCGGCTTTACGCTGATCGAGATCGCCATCGTCCTGGTGATCGTCGGCCTGCTACTGGGCGGCGTACTTGCCGGACAAGAATTGATTCGAAGCGCGCGAGTGCGCAATTTGATCTCTCAACAGGACGGAGCGAAAGCGGCTTTCTTCGGCTTCCAGGATCGCTACCGCGCGCTTCCGGGCGATTACAGTCTGGCTAATGTCAATATCGCTTGCCCTGCGACCTGCCTGATCGGTAACGGCAATGGGCGTATCGAGCCCGGGACCGGCGGCGCGATCCGCGAAGATATTCTGGCGTGGAGTCATCTGTCCGCGGCTGGATTTCTAAATGGCAGCTATACGATGACCAGCAGCGCTATCGTCAGCACGACACCGCAGAACACGCCGCAAAATCCGTACGGCGCGTATGTGCAAGTTGCCTTCGATCATGCCTGGGGCGATAGCTTCAACGCCATCGACCGGCACACCATCAAAACGGGTAATCAAATCCCGGTCGCGATCATCGCGGAAGTAGATCGCAAGATCGACGACGGCTTGCCTTATACCGGAGCATTTCAATTCTCTACTTTCCCAGGCCCCGGCAGCGGACCGGACGTCGGCGGGACGAATGACGACAGCTGTACCAATATCGATGGCGCCGGCGTGCCGGGAGCCAATGGAACTTGGAGTGAAACAGTCGGCCAACCAAATTGCGGCGGCGCAAGCCTGCTGTAGCTGCGAGATGCCTGACTTCAACCTCTGAGTAGACTGTTCTCCGCAAGCGCCAGCGTCTCTTCCAGCCCTCGCAATACAACCACGTCGCCATCGAGCAAACGCGTTTCCGGGTCGGGATCCGGGCTGCGAATATTGCGGCGGCGAATTGCGGTGACCTCGACGCCAACCTTCATTAAATTCAGCTCGCGCAAAGTCTTGTTCACCGCCATCGAATCAGCCGTGATCAACACGGAATGCAGGCGCGGCTGCAGATGATCGCGATCTTCCCCGGCTTCATCCGTCACACCGCGAAAAAAACCGCGGAACAGATCGTAGCGATGCTCGCGCGTATCGCGGATGCGGCGCAGAACGCGGTTGAACGGTACGCCCACCAACATCATCGCGTGCGACGCGAGCATCAAACTGCCTTCCATGATCTCCGGTACGACTTCAGCCGCGCCCGCATGTTTGAGCTCTTCGATATCGCTCTCATCGATCGTACGCACGATGACCGGCACGTCGGGTCTAAGCTCATGCACGAGATTTAGAATCCGCAGCGCGGACGCGGTATCAGCGTAAGACACCACCAGCGCCTTCGCGCGCATTACACCCGCTGCAATCAGTACCTCTCGGCGCGCGGCGTCGCCGAACACGACGCTCTCGCCAGCCGCCGCTGCTTCGCGAACGCGCTGCGGATCGACGTCGAGCGCGATGGACTGCAACCCTTCCTGATCGAGCAGACGTGCGAGGTACTGTCCGGTGCGGCCGTAGCCGCAAATGATCACGTGGCTTTCCGTCGCGAGCGCCTGCGCGGCGATGTTGTGCAACGCCATCGCGCGATACATCCAGTCGGCGCTGCTCCAGCGCCGCACCATCAACTCGCTCTTCTCGATGATGAACGGCGCGACTAGCATCGACAGGATCATCGCCGCGAGCACAATCTGCACGACATCGGGCGCGAGCAGTTTCGAGCTTGCCGCCAGAGATAGCAGCACCAATCCGAACTCTCCTGCTGCGCATAAAAGCAGTCCGGACCGCATCGCTGTTCCCGGATCGATGCTCAGCAATCGGCTCAAGCCCCCAACGACCGCGAACTTGATTAGCAGCAATCCCGCCAGCACCGCAGCCACTGCAGGCAGATGCCGCAACATCTCGGCCGGGTCGAGCTGCATGCCGATGGTCACGAAGAACAAGCCCATCAAGACATCCTGGAACGGCCGAATGTCCTGCTCCACTTGATAGCGATATTCGGTTTCCGAGATCAACATCCCCGCCAGAAAAGCGCCGAGCGCGAGCGACAGTCCCGCGCGACCGGTGACCCAGGCAAGCCCGAGCGTGAACAAAAGCAAGTTCAGCATGAACAGCTCGGGGGACTTCTGGCGAGCAACGAGATGGAACCAGGGACGCAGCAAACGCTGGCCGATGTACAGCACGACAGCCAGTACGATCGCCGCCTTCAACAACGCTATGCCGAGATGGGTCGCGATCTCTTGCGGCGGCTGCGCCAGCGCGGGAATCAAAATCAGAAACGGTACGACCGCAAGATCCTGGAACAAGAGAACGCCGATGACCGCTCGCCCATGCTGCGAATTGAGCTCGGATCGCTCCGCGAGCATCTTCGCCAAAATCGCGGTGGACGACATGGTCAGCGCACCGCCGAGCACCAGGCCGGCACGCCAGGGCAATCCAATCGTCAGGCACAAGCCGATCACCAGAAGCGTCGTCGCAGCAACTTGCGCGGCACCCAATCCGAACACCGCCTGTCGCATCGTAACGAGCTTCGACAGACTGAATTCCAGTCCTACGCTGAACATCAGAAATACAACGCCGAATTCCGCCAGATGACGCGTGCCTTCGTTGTCCTCCACCCAGCCGAGCGCATTCGGTCCGATCAGAATGCCGACCAGCAGATAGCCGATCAACGCCGGCAGGCGCAACTGACGGAACAAGACCACGACGAACACCGCGGTCGCAAGAAGGATGAGAACGAGCTCGAGAGTGGTGTGCATGATTCGCGAGAGCGCGCGCGGTTGAGGGTGCGCGCGCGGACCAACTTTATCACACGCGTCTTCGATGCCCGCGGCATTGCCGAGGCAGATCGCCACCTTGATCGCCTGCGTTTATCGTCGTGGCTACCGGGTGCTGCGCGTGCACCGTCCGGGACGGGCTGCGGAGGGCTTCGGGTATACTCGAGCTCGAAAATGAGCACGACTACCAAAGGTGCGACGGTCTCGTCATCGCTGTTGAGCGCGCGGCGAACGCTGGACATCGAAGCGCGCGCCGTCGCCGCGCTCGCGGCGCGGCTGGACGAGACTTTCCAGCAAGCGGTCGAGATTATTCTTGCGTGTAAAGGTCGCGCAGTCGTCAGCGGCATGGGCAAATCCGGCCATGTGGCGCGCAAGATCGCATCGACGCTTGCCAGCACCGGGACACCCGCATTCTTCGTCCATCCCGCCGAAGCCAGTCATGGCGATCTCGGCATGATCACCGGGCAAGATGTGATGATCGCACTGTCCAACTCCGGCGAGAGCGGCGAGCTGCTCGCGATCGCGCCGTTGATCAAGCGCGAAGGTGCGGGCTTGATTGCCGTCACCGGCAATCCGAACTCTGCTTTGGCGAAATTAGCCGACGTGCATTTGGATGCAGGCGTCGCTGAAGAAGCATGTCCGCTCGGACTTGCGCCGACCGCGAGCACTACTGCTGCGTTGGCGCTCGGCGATGCGCTTGCGGTCGCGCTGCTCGAGGCGCGCGGTTTCAAAGCAGAAGACTTCGCACGTTCGCATCCGGGTGGATCGCTTGGCCGACGCCTTCTCGTCCGCGTGAGCGATGTGATGCGAACCGGCGACGCGGTTCCATCGGTAGTCGACACCGTGTTGCTACCGCAAGCCATCGCCGAGATGTCGCGCAAAGGCATGGGCATGACTGCGGTTGTCGACAAGGACAGGCGCGTGGTGGGCATGTTCACCGATGGCGACCTGCGCCGAACGCTGGAAAAACCGATTGACGTGCATGCGACGCCGCTCGCCGCGGTGATGACTGCAAAGCCACGCACAATCGCATCCGATCGTCTGGCGGCCGAAGCCGTCAAGCTGATGGAAGACCATCGGATCGCGCAGATCCTGGTGGTCGATTCCGGATTGCATCTGCTCGGCGCATTGAACTTGCACGACCTGTTCCGCGCCAAAGTCCTATGAGCCTGATTCCCGCAAGTGACGCCTGATCTGCACCAGCGCGCCCAGGCTGTTCGCCTTCTCGTGCTCGATGTCGACGGCGTGCTGACCGACGGTCGCATCTACTACGGCGCCGATGGCGTCGAGCTCAAAGCGTTCAACATCCAGGATGGCCTGGGCATCAAGCTTCTGCGCACAACCGGCGTTGAGGTTGCGATCATCACCGGGCGCAAATCGCGCGCTGTGGAAACCCGCGCGGCAGAGCTCGGTATCGCCAATGTGTTTCAAGGCGTTGGCGACAAGCGGGTCGCGTTTGAAGAAATACTCGCGCGCCTGAGCATCGATGCAACTGCGGCCGCCGGCATGGGTGACGACTTGCCGGATCTGCCCGTGCTGCGCCGTTGCGGTCTGGCAGTGTGCGTACCGGAAGCACCGCCGATCGTTCGACGTGTCGCGCACTATGTGACGGATCGCGCCGGCGGCACGGGCGCTGTGCGCGAAGTGTGCGATCTGCTGATGGCCGCGCAGGGAACGCTCGAGCGCAGCATGCAGGAGTTCATGAAGTGAGCGCCCGTTGGCTGACCTGGGTGCCTGCGATGCTGCTCGCCGGCCTGGCTGCGCTGACTTGGTGGTTGGACCAGACCGTGCAGCCAATGGATTCGGAGCGTGAAAAAGCGTCGCTCGACGATCCCGATTTTGTCGTCGATAAACTCGAAGCCACGCGTATGAATCTGGACGGTACGCAACGCTACTCCGTTATCGCCACGAAAATGGTGCACTATCCAACCGACAACAGCGCCGTGCTGGATCAGCCGCGGCTGATCCATTTCGATCCCCACAATGCGCCGGTGAGTATTCGCGCAAATCAGGGGATACTCTCCAGCAATGGCGAGAACGCGTATTTCTCCGGCGACGTTCAGGTCAAGCGCGCCGCGTTCGGGACGAATCCGGAGATGGCGCTATACACGAGCTTCCTGCATGTCATCCCGGATAAAGACGAAGCGAAAACCGACCGCGCCGTAACGATGACGAGCGGCAATAGCACGCTGAAGGGTGTTGGCCTAGAATTGAACAACAAAACGCACGAGATGAAATTACTTTCCGACGTCAAAGGACAAATTGAGACACCAGCTAAAAGCCATCGCGCACTCCCCTGGGAACACAAGCGCTGATCGCAATCAGCTCGTGCCCTTGCGCAGCCTCGCGCTTGCGATCGCGTTGCTCATTCCAGCGTTCGCGGGTGCAGAAAAAGCCGACAAGGAAAAGCCGGTAAACATCGAGTCGGACAAGCTCCACATCGACGACGCCAAGAAAGAAAGCGTATTCGAGGGACACGTCGTGTTGACGCAGGGAACCCTCGTGCTGAGAGCCGATCGGGTCGTCGTCAAACAAGACGCACAAGGTTTCAACTATGGTTTTGCCTACGGCAAACCCGCCTACTTCAAACAGAAACGCGAAGGCTTCGACGAGTACATCGAAGGCAATGCCGAGCGTCTCGAATACGATGGGCGCCGCGACAAAATGCAGATGTTCACCAACGCGGAAATCCACAAAGGCAGCGACGAAGTCAAGGGCGATTATATTTCCTACGACGCGGTAACCGAGTTCTATCAGGTGATTGGCGGCCCGTCGGTAGCGACCGCTATAAATCCCAAAGGCCGTGTGCGAGCCACCATTCAACCTCCCAAGAAAGCCGTGGAGAAGCCGGCAGTTGGCGCGGAAGGAAGCGTTAACCCGCCGGCGGTACAGCTGAAGTCTTCCGGTCCACTGCAAAAGCCCCCCGAACAATGATGCGTTTGAACTCAAGACCGCGGCGGGGTCTGCCGTTAACAGTCACCTGGCCATGAGTGAGCTGCGAGCGGAGCAACTGCAGAAGCGTTTCAAATCTCGCACCGTTGTCAAGGACGTATCGCTCGATGTGAAGAGTGGCGAAGTAGTCGGCCTTCTCGGCCCTAACGGCGCGGGAAAAACGACGTGCTTCTACATGATCGTCGGACTGATTCCGTCCGACGGTGGCAGCATCTACCTGGACGGCCAGAATTTGAATCACATGCCGATCCATCGGCGTGCGCGGATGGGTTTGGCTTACCTGCCGCAAGAGGCATCGATTTTTCGCAAGCTGACGGTCGCGGAAAACGTGCAGGCGGTGTTGGAGTTGAGGGGGCTCGACAACGGTGCCAAAGAAAAGAACTTGAATGACCTGCTGAACGATCTGCACATCGGGCATCTGCGTAACAGCCCGGCGGTGAGCCTTTCGGGCGGCGAGCGGCGACGGGTGGAAATTGCCAGGGCATTGGCGAGTCATCCGCGCTTCATCTTGCTCGACGAACCGTTCGCGGGCGTGGATCCGATTGCTGTGCTGGACATCCAGAAGATCATTCGCTTTTTGAAGGAAAGGGAAATCGGCGTGCTGATCACCGACCACAACGTGCGGGAAACCTTGGGGATATGCGACCGCGCTTACATCATCAACGACGGCTCGGTGCTCGCTTGCGGAGCGCCTGACGAGATCGTTTATAATGAAAGCGTAAGGAAGGTCTACCTGGGTGAGCATTTCCGTCTTTAAAAACATCAGCGAAGTGCGGGAATATTCCATCGTCCTGCCCGCCATCCAGCGCCCGCCGTATCCACAATGAAGCATTCGCTACAGCTCAAGCTCTCCCAACACCTGACGCTGACACCTCAGCTGCAGCAGTCGATTCGACTCCTGCAGCTATCGACGCTTGAGCTGAATCAGGAAATCGAGCGCTTCCTGCAGGAAAATCCGCTGCTCGAGCGCGACGAAGGCCTCGACGATGACAGCGGCGCTGCGCCGCCGCCGAACGGCTCTGCACCGACCGACTATTCGTCGACCACCACGACCACGACGACTACGTCGGAGAAGGAAGGCGAGAACAACGAGCGAGAAGCGCCCGAGGCCTCCGATGGCGAGTGGCGCGAAGAAGGCGGTGGCAGCTACGGCGGACACGACGATGGCGAGGACAGCGAATTCCCGCAAGTCGCCGCCGATTCGCCCTCGCTGCGCGAATACCTGCTGTCGCAGATCAGTCTGCTGCAATGTTCCGAGCGCGACAAGCGCATGGTCGCGCTGCTGGTCGATACACTGGACGACGAAGGTTACCTGACGCAGGATTTGGATGAACTTGCGGCCATGCTGCCGGAAGTGCTCGAGATCGATCTTTCCGAACTAGCCATTGCGCTCGCGCATCTTCAGCATCTCGACCCGCCAGGCATCGGCGCACGCAGCCTGGCGGAAAGCCTTACCCTGCAACTCGAAGCGTTGCCTGAAGACGTTCCGTTTCGCGCCGACGCGCTTACCGTCGTGCGCGGCCATCTGGATATGCTGGCAACACGCGACTTCGCCAAGCTCAAGAAATTGCTCCGCTGCACGGACGACATCCTGCGCGGGGTACAAAGCCTGATCATCAGCTTGAATCCGCGCCCCGGCGCCGAGTATTCCAAAAACGAAACCCGCTACATCGTGCCGGACGTCGTGGTGAAGAAGACCAAGGGCCTGTGGCGTGCCGCGCTCAATCCCGACGCCATGCCGAAGCTGCGCGTCAATCGCATGTATGCGGACATCCTGCACCGTAACCGCGATGCCAGCCTGCAGCAGCTTGCCGGTCAACTGCAAGAAGCCAAGTGGCTCATCAAGAACGTGCAGCAGCGATTCGACACGATTCTGAGAGTGTCGCAGGCAATCGTCGACCGTCAGCGGCATTTCTTCGAGCACGGCGAAGTCGCGATGCGTCCGCTGGTGCTGCGTGAGATCGCCGACACCCTGGGACTGCACGAATCGACCGTCTCCCGCGTTACCACGCAGAAGTTCATGTTTACCCCACGCGGGATCTTCGAGCTGAAGTACTTCTTCGGCAGCCACGTGACTACGGAAACCGGCGGCGCCTGCTCCGCAACCGCGATTCGCGCGCTGCTCAAGCAACTGGTCGCCCAAGAAGATTCGCACAAACCGCTTTCCGACAGCCAGATCTCCGAGATCCTGGGCAAGCAGGGCATTGTCGTGGCCCGGCGCACTATCGCCAAATACCGGGAATCTTTGCAGATCCTCCCTGTCAATCTTAGAAAATCAATCTAGAGCGCGGACCTTAAGCTCCCGCGCGGAAGGAGTCGGCAAATGAACGTGCAATTGACCGGGCATCACCTCAACATCACTCCAGCGATCCGCACGTACGTCACCTCCAAGCTCGAAAAAATCACCCGGCACTTCGATCACGTTATCGACGTGAACGTCATCATGTCGGTGGTGAAGCTCGAGCAGAAGGTCGAAGCGAAGCTGCACGTGCCCGGCGGCGACATTTTTTGCGAGAGCTGCGATCCGGACATGTACGCGGCGATCGACAGCCTGGTCGACAAGCTGGATCGCCAGATCATCAAGCACAAAGAAAAAGTCATTGGACATCGTCAGAACGGTGCGTCGAAAAACCGCGAGGCCGAATGAGCCATTGGTTAACCGACGGCTGCAATCGACACAGACACTGAACCGCGCCCGCCGTCTTCGGCTGCGCCATCGATGAGTATTCTTTCCACCATCCTCACGCCATCGCGCGTTGCTGTCGACGCGCAAGCCAGTAGCAAGAAGGCGCTCTTCGAGGCGGCCGCAACCCTGCTAGGATCCGAGCTGACGGTGAGCCGCCAGCACATAATCGACAGTTTGCTCGCTCGCGAGCGGCTGGGATCGACCGGGTTGGGCCAAGGCATCGCGATCCCGCACGGCCGAGTGAAAGGATTGCGCGAGGCAATCGGCGCTTTCATCCGGCTGCGCGAGCCGATTCCGTTCGACGCGCCGGACAACCGCCCGGTTAACCTGGTATTCGTGCTGCTGGTGCCCGAACGTGCAACCGATGCACACTTGCAGATCTTGTCGGAGCTCGCGCAGATGTTCAGCGATCGCGCCTTTCGCGTTGAGCTGAGTGCGGCGCCGGATGCGTTAACGGCGCAACGTCTCATCGCGCAGTGGCGCGCTAACGTACCCAACACCTAGCGCCCCGCGCCAGCGCCGCACGGGCTAGACTTCGAGTCCCCTATGCCGCAAGTCACCGTCGCCCAGCTGTTCAACGACAACCGAGACGCCTTGAAGCTGTCGTGGCTCGCCGGCGAAAGTCACGCCGACGCGCTGCTCGACAGCCGCCAGATCAATACGCAAAGCCAGGGGCTGATCGGCCACCTTAACTTCTACCATCCCAACTGGATTCAGATCTTCAGCCGCACCGAAGCGAGCTACTTCCAGGCGATGGAGCCGGAAGCGCAGGAGCAGGCGCTGGCGCGGCTACAGGACAGCGGACTGGCCTGCCTGGTGATCAGCGATGGCGAGCAGGCACCGCGCGCGGTGTCCAACCTGGCAGAGGCGCGCGGGCTGCCGGTGATTGCCTCGCCGCTGCCGAGTCTGCAGATCATCTGGGTCGTACGCACTTATCTCGGCCGGGCACTCGCCGAATTCGTCACCCGCCATGGCGTCTTTCTCGACGTCCTCGGTATGGGCGTGCTGCTGACCGGGGATAGCGGTGTCGGCAAGAGCGAGCTCGCCCTCGAGCTGATTACGCGCGGCGGCGGCCTCGTCGCTGACGACGTTGCCGAGCTCTACCACGTCGCGCCGGAAACGCTGGAAGGGCGCAGCCCGGAACTGCTGAAAGACTTCCTGGAAGTGCGTGGGCTGGGGATGCTCAACATCCGCACTATCTTCGGCGAGACATCGGTGAGAGTGCGCAAGAATCTCAAGCTCATCGTGCAGCTCGAAAAGCCGGTTGGCGGCGTCATCCCCGGCATGGATCGGCTGCCACTGGAAGCCAGCACGGAAGACATCCTCGGCGTGCGCGTGCGCAAAGTCGTCCTGCCGGTCGCCGCCGGCCGCAACCTGGCCGTCCTGGTCGAAGCCGCCGTGCGCAATTACGTCCTACAGGTGCGCGGCATCGACAGCACGCAGGAGTTTATCCGTCGTCAGGAGCAGCAGTTCGGACGCGGTACGTGAGACAACATGCAAGATGCGACGGGCAGAAAAGAGATCCTCGGCGAGCCGAACGCTGTACGCATGCAGCTCGTGCTGATTACCGGCATGTCGGGCTCGGGGAAAAGCGTCGCGCTCAAAGTTCTGGAAGACAGCGGCTACTATTGCGTCGACAATCTCCCTGCCAACGTGCTGCCTGGTCGTGCGGAATTCCTGGGCAGCGCAAACTATGCGCGCGTTGCAGTCAGTGTAGATGTGCGCAGCGGGCCCACCTTGGAAGATCTGCCGTCCTGGATCGACGCTTTGCGCCGCCAGGATATCGATCTGCGGGTGCTGTTTCTGGATGCCAAGACCGACACGCTGGTGCAGCGCTTTTCCGAAACGCGGCGCCGTCATCCGCTATCCGACGACACGCGGACGCTGCCCGAATGCATCGATGCCGAACGCGCGCTGCTCACCGAAGTCAGCGCACTGGCGCATCACATCGACACCAGCGAGCTGAGCGCGCATGCGCTGCGCACGTGGGTGAAAGATCTGGTCGGGCTGACCACGTTCGGCCTGAGCTTGCTGTTTCAGTCGTTCGCGTTCAAGCACGGTATTCCGCTCGACGCCGATCTGGTATTCGACGTGCGTTGTCTGCCGAATCCACACTACGATCCTCTGCTGCGTCCGCTAACCGGGCGTGACGAGCCGGTCGTGCAGTTTCTACAGGCAGACGAGAGCGCGCGCCAGATGCTGACCGACATCGCACAGTTTCTCGACCGCTGGCTGCCCTGTTACATCCGCGACAGCCGCAGCTATCTCACCGTCGCGATCGGCTGCACCGGCGGGCGCCATCGCTCGGTGTTCATCGCAGAAGCGCTTTCGCAACAGTTTCGTGCGCGTCTACCCGTGCTGATCCGCCATCGCGAATTGGTGTCGGTATGACTCGCGTCGCGTGGACGATCGTCGCGCTCGCGTTGTTGCCGGCGATCGGCGAAGCAGCCGAGTGGGTCCGAGTGCCGGCGCCCGACGGCAATCGCCATTGGTACGATCGCACGAAGGTCGTCACCGATGGCGACGTCGTCACCTATTGGCGCATGGTCGATTTTCGCACGCCGCAGCCGAGCAAAAGCGGCGCCGCGATCAGCGCCATGTATCGCGAGAGCATCGATTGCCATGGCCACACGCATCGCACGCTGGGATACCTGCTCTACGGCCAGGACCGCTCTATCATCGAGAATGTTCACACGCCGGATTCCGAAGCCGAGCCGGTCATTCCGGAAACAGTCGGCGATCGCTACGAACGCGTGATGTGCAGAATTGCTCCGCAAGTGGCGGCAGAACAGCGCAACGCGGTCGCCGCATCGATCCCGCCGACGCGCGAAGAAATCCGCCAGGAGATCGATTTCCTCGAAGCGCGGTTGCGCATGCTGCGCGATCAGCTCGATGTTCAGAACAACAAGGCGCTCCCGCCTGTCACCGGGGAACCGCCGGCGATCGTCCCGGGCGAAGCGCGATAGCCGCCGTCCGCGGACCAATGGAACGGCCAATTTACATTCGACGTATGGCGCTCTCTGCTAAAACTCAAGCCGATCGATTTCCAGCCGTAGCGTATTTGTCCGGGTTGCGGTCCGCGAATGTCGGTTGAATCAGAGCCGGCACAGCGCACGATCGCACTGGCGTACACCGGCGCATCCGGCATGCCATACGGGATACGTTTGCTCGAATGCTTGCTCGCCGCCGGCATGCGCGTGTATCTGCTCTACTCGCAGGTCGCGCAGGTCGTCGCCAAGCAGGAGATGGATCTCGGCCTGCCCGGGCGCGCCCGCGAAGCGGAGGAGTTCTTCCGCAAGCGATTTAAGGTTCCCGACCAGCAGCTGCGCGTGTTCGGTCGAGAAGAATGGTTCGCACCGGTCGCGTCAGGTTCGAATCCGGCCGATGCGATGGTGATCTGCCCGTGCACGATGGGCACGCTCGCAGCGGTCGCGTGCGGTCTGTCGGAGAACTTGATCGAACGCGCCGCCGATGTGATGCTCAAGGAGCGCCGTACGCTGATCCTGGTTCCAAGAGAAACGCCGTTGTCCTCGATCCACCTGGAAAACATGCTGCGCTTGACGCAGGCCGGCGCCGTGATTCTGCCCGCGAATCCCGGCTTCTATCATCATCCGCGCACGGTCGACGATCTGGTCGATTTCGTCGTCGCACGGATCCTCGATCAACTTCAGGTCCCGCATCAGTTGCTGGCGCGCTGGGGCGAACCGCAGCCAGGAGAATCCTGATGGCAGCGACCTTGCAGATCCCGATCTTTCCGCTCGGCACGGTACTGTATCCGGAGGGCGTGTTGCCGTTGCGCATCTTCGAGCAACGCTATCTCGACATGACGAAGGTATGCATTCGCGACGAATCGCCGTTCGGCGTGTGTCTGATTCGCGACGGGCTGGAAGTCGGTGCACCGGCGATCCCGTGCGATACCGGTTGCACAGCCCAGATCAAGCAGTGGGATATGCCGCACCTCGGGCTGTTCCATCTGGAAACGCGCGGCGCAGCGGTGTTTCGCATCCTGGAGCAATGGCACACGAAAAACGGCTTGATTCAGGCGCAGGTGGAAGTGTGCGACGCGCCGGCGCCGCTGCCGTTGCCGGACGAATTCGGCGAGCTGGTCGAGCTGCTGCAAAAAATCATGCGCAAGGTCGGCGCCGAGCGATTTGCCGCGCCGGTCCGTCTCGACGATGCGCAATGGGTCGGCTTTCGCCTGGCTGAAATTCTGCCGCTTGAAGTGCCCGTCAAACAACAGCTGCTGGAAGCGCGCGACCCGCTAGCGACGCTGCAAGAGGTGCGCGCATTTCTAGAAACTCGCGACGTCGTGCTCTGACATCGCACGGCGAATTTGTGGCGTTAAAGGCCGAGCGCCAGTTGCGCGTTTAGTTGCGCATCTGGGCGATGCAAACCGATCAGGATCTGCTTCACCGGTGCCGGGATCGCCGCAGCTAACGCGGCTTCTGCGCTCAGCCACGTGTACCCATCCTCGCGCACGCTCAATGGCGGACGACTGACCGCGGCTAACACAGGCGTGATGCGCAGCTTGAAGTGGGTGAATCCATGATCGACGAGCGCAAGCGGCGTCATGGTCAACGTCTCGAGCCCCAGACACGCGACGGCGTTTTCAATGTCGCCATCCCGGGCTTCCGGAAAACTCCAGAGCCCGCCCCAGATACCGAGCGACGGACGCTTCTGCAGCAGCACTTCACCCGCGTGCCACAACACCAGCATCGTCGTCTGGCGCTCCGGCAGAATCTTCGCAGGCCGCGGCGCCGGTATTTGCGCGATGCTGCCGTCGCGCCGCGCGATGCAATCCACTGCGACCGGACATAGCCTACATGCAGGCTTTCGACGCATACAAATGTTGGCGCCGAGATCCATTAGCCCTTGCGTGTAACGCTCCACGCCCGTGTGCGGCAACAGTGCGTCGGCGCGTTGCCACAGCGCATCCTGCACACGCTTGTCGCCTGGATATCCGGGCACGCCTTCGTGCCGTGCCAGCACGCGCTTTACGTTACCCTCGAGAATGGCGGCACGCGCACCGAAAGCAAATGCGCAGATCGCTGCAGCGGTCGATCGACCGATGCCCGGCAACGCGCACACCGCGTCGAGACTGCGCGGAAAGTTGCCGCCATGCTGCTGCACGATGATTCGCGCGGCGCTGTGCAAATTGCGTCCCCGCGCGTAATAGCCGAGCCCGCTCCAATGCTCGAGCACGTCTTGTTCGCT
>JBBRGM010000059.1:0-14542 GCA_038240725.1 Burkholderiales bacterium
GACGTCGAACTGAATGCGCAACTCGTGCTCCGGATTGGCGGCAACCTGCTGCAGCAGGTCGGTTAAGCCCGCAACGAAGCGACCGATGATGTAGCGGTCGACGAACGCGGGCGTGTAGCGCGACATCTCGCTGAATTTGCCCAGCAGCATTTCCTGATTTTTGCTCACCCACCGATCGACCATGATCAAGGCACCATCGAGCAGACCTTGATGCCGGCCCTGCGCCGTCAGCAATCCAAGGAGTTTGCCGGTCACCGCGGATAGATCGAGACGCTCGAGCTGCGGCGTGAGAGATCGATCGAGCAGACGCCGCATGTCGTCGTCTTCCAATGCACTCAACAATCCAGGGATGAACGAGCAGATGCGCGTCGTGAGCGCAGCGCTGTTTTGCGGTCGCGATAACCACAAGCCGAGGTCGCTGGAAATATGCCGCTGCTCGAGCTTTCTGACGATATTTTCCGGCGTCAGAAAATTCTGCTCGACGAATTTGCCAAGCGCGGTGGCGATGCGATCTTTGTTGCGCGGGATGATGGCCGTGTGCGGGATCGGCAGCCCGAGCGGATGGCGGAACAGCGCAACCACCGCGAACCAGTCGGCCACGGCACCGACCGTCGCCGCTTCCGCAAATGCGCGCACCCAGCTTAACCATGGATAGGTCGGCGCGAGCGCACTGCTGGTCACGAGAATCACGAGCACGACGACCAGCAGCGATGTCGCGATCCACTTCATTCGCGATAGCTGCGCCTGTTTTTCAGTGACGCCCTGGCTGCTAGAGCGCTGCGCGCCGGGACGCGAATTCGAGGGGCCGGTATCGCCGGCGCTTGGCGCGGTACGCTCCGAAGTCGATTGCGACATGCAGTTCCGGTTCGAAGAGGGTGCGAGGCGGTCCATGGTACACGATCCGTTTCGCCCTCTTCCCGGCATCCCGTGCGTGCGCATCGGCGATCCAGCATCACCGCATACGCATCGGTTCACATGCATCCGGTTCGTATGCGTGCGGGCGCACGGAATACGTTGGCAAACAAAAAAAGGCGCGCGGGTAAATCGCGCGCCTTCACTAAGAGGCTTCGATTAAGCCAAGGGAGTCATCATTTGGGCGGCTGCACCGCATCGATATTGCTGTTGGACGGCTTCTTTAGGAAGTCGAATAGCTTGGCGCCGTCTCCCGTGTTGCGTACCCGCGGAGGCAGCGTATAGGCGAACGCAAGCAGAAAGTACGAACGACAACATCGCGCAAGCCAGCGGTGCGCGCGAGAACGGGCCGAGGTGCAACATGTTGAGTCCTGTGAGTACGGCCCAATCGTTGGAAGTCGCAGGCGTTGGTTGTTCTGCAGGCACTGCATCGTTTTTGACGGCATCGCTGCATGAGCACAATGGCGATGGCAATCTACGATTAGTTATTTATTTTGCATAGGTCGTTTTGCACACGGCGCAGGAGCTTGTCCA
This sequence comes from Burkholderiales bacterium, assembly GCA_038240725.1. Taxonomy (GTDB): domain Bacteria; phylum Pseudomonadota; class Gammaproteobacteria; order Burkholderiales; family SHXO01; genus SHXO01. The sequence goes on from JBBRGM010000059.1 coordinate 1,447, forward strand.
AGCGGCATCGTTGTTTGTCGTTTCGCTCGCAAGGCGTTGCACGGCTGTGCGGGTATAAAAAAAACGCGCGGTGGTCCGCGCGTTTTTCCCTTGCTCGCAACGAGGCCGGCTTATTTCGGCGGCTTCACCGACTGGTTATTACCGCCGTCGATTTTCTCGTCGATGCTCACCAGACGCTTGCCTTGCGGATCGCGTATTTCGAGCTTGAGGTAATCGCGATTGACACCGGGCTCGCCGGAGTCAGTCGCCTTCATCTCAAACGTGTAGCCGGACTTGCCGTTCCACGTGCCTACACCGTACGCCTTCACGGTGTCGACCTTCAGGTTGCTGCCGGGTTCGAAATCGTCGTCGTTCGAGAAGATCACGCTGTCCACCCGGGTCGAACGGAACTTGTCGGTCGACTGTGACTTGGAATCCTTCGTCGAAATCGCTTTCGTGATATCGAGATTGACCTTGCCGTTGTCTTTTCCGACTCGGCTTTCCCAGACATCGAAGTCGAACTTGTACAGATAGCCATCGTCGGTAACGTCGCCTTTGCCGTGAATTCGTCCAGGCGGCGGCACCTTCACGTTGACGGTTCGGTGAACCGTTTCCGCGCCCGGCACCTTGCACTCGATACGCAGCTTGTATTTGCGTCCGTCGCCGTCATCGGCGCGTTCTGCACGCAACTTCACCGTCAATGCGCCGGTGATCTGCCAGTCGTGCGAGTCGCCTTCGTTGCTGTCGACGTCGACGATACGGCAGGTTGCTTTGCCACCGCATGCGCTGGTGACATTCACCGTAACGCTGACGCTGCGCATGCTGCCATCGGCCGGCTGCAACAATGGCGGCTGCGCGCCGAGCTCGATCTTCAGCGCCGGCCCGACCACATTGACATGCGTGTGCGCTTTGCGGCCTTGCCGCTGCCCGTCTTGCACCAGCAGTGTGATGTCGTGACTACCGATCGGCAGTGCGACGAGCGGTCTGGCGCCCGTGACAGATCCGAACGGCCCGGTCCAATCGAAAGTCAACGCTTCGCCGTCCGGGTCGCTCGATCGCGAACCGTCGAGCTGCACGTTGGCCATACACGCCGGCGGCGCGGCCTCAACGGTCTGATCGGGCCCCGCATCCGCAATTGGAGGATGCTGAGACACCGGCAATGTCGGATCGAGCACGATGTCGTACTCGAGCACGTCGCCGGTGTTGACTGCACCTTCGGCCATCCATCGGCGTGGCGTGTTCGCGTTCGAAAATTGATGCAGGCCCAGCGAGAATTTGCCGGCACCGAAAGCGCTCACCTTCAAATGGTAGATACCAGCTGGTGGATCGGCGAAGTAGATGAACTGATTTTCGCTATTCGGCGCGGCATACAGCGATGTCGGGATTTCCTTGTAGTTGATGCCTGTGGCCGGATCGAACCCGAGTCTCCTGCCTTGTGGATCCGTCAGCAACAGATTCACCGGACACTGACCGCTCAATATCCAGCCCGTGCCTCTCGCGAGCGCCGCCGCGACGTCAGGCTGAACGTATTGCTGCGAGAACGGAACCCGCCCCAAACCCGCCAACCACTTCGGCGCGTACACCGTCTGCAGCTCCTGACTCCACATGATCTCCTTGTGCCGGAAGTTGGGGCCTGGGAGGCCGTATTGAGCCTGGCCGTTGACGATACGGAATCCCGCAACGTTCGTATCCGGAATGCTAGGCAGTAGAAGCTTTAAGTTGGTGCTGAAGTCCGGAATCAAATCGTCCCCGCCGCGTGACGTGAACCGACGCTCCGGCTCGCCGTTCGCCCAACCGCTGAGGGTCGTGCGCTGTCCTAGCGTCACGTCGAACACGATGTCGGCGTCGTTGACGCTGCTGTTCGGTGGGCTCGGATCGGTGCCATAGATTACGTACAGGTTTGCTGATCCGATTCGAGTCTCCAGCGCACCGATAGCGGCGTTCAAACCCGGCAACAGCGGATTCACCGGCCTGGCGGGCGTGCCGAATGGATACGGGCCGACACAGGGCGGATAGGAGTTACATAGGTACGGTCCGAAGAACGGCGGCACCAGATTATCCGAGACGTCCGTCGGCAACATCTCGCGCAACGAATCGATCCCTCCCACGGCATCGTGCGTCATCGCATAGAAGTCCCACGTGCAGATCGAGCCCTGCATCGGATCGTCGATGCAGACCGAAGGCGCAAATTCAGTCGGGTGCGCGGCAGACCAGTGCTTCTTGATGAACGCCGGCCACAAGATGTAGTCCATGCCGAAGTTCAACGCCGGCGTGTCGGCCAGGAAGGAGTCCCAATTGTTGCCTTCGTAGGTCTTGTAGTCCTCCGGAAATCCGCGATGCGGCGACGCTGCGAAAATGATCTTGCGAATGTCAGGAGTAGCGGGATAAGAAATTGGCTGCCCGTTCGCGTCTATTGCTAAGCCTTCGACGTACACACGCGTGATGAGACCGCCCATGCTGTGCACGAGCAAGTCGACTTTACCGTCCCTGGCGAGATACCCGACTCTATTTGCTGCGAGCGCCTGATTGATACGATCCCGCAAGAGTCCGGCGGTTACGCGATTGGAATTGCGCCAGTCGTACGGAAAGCGGAATACGGTGGCACCCTCTTCGTAGCCCATCGCACTCAACTGCGCCATCAACGGTGCATAGACGCCGAGCTGTGGGTCGAGCTCGCCGTTAGGCGATGGGGGCATCGTGCCGAGAATCCCGGGTATGACGATCAGCGGATGAATCTGCGCTGCCGGGACATTGAGACTTTCCGTGGCACGCAGGGCGCCCCACGCCGCACTGACATTGAACGTCGACAGCTCGGATGGCTGCACGACTACCCCGACGATGATTGTTCGCGTCTGTCCCGGTCTGAGCGTGATGTTGCCGATGACACCCGGGCAGATCCAGTGCAACCGCTGGAAGGACGAGCCGGGATTCTGGCCGGCCAGACACTCCGCATCCTGCGACGCGCCATTCACGCGCAGCCGGGTATCAGCCGAATCGATGAGAATATCGACCGGCCCGAAGCAATTGCTGGTTCGATCCGCGGGACAGGACAAGAACAAACGTACTTGTAGCGGATTCGGGCTCGGCCAGCCGTCGCCGTTTAAACTTAAGGTGCTGTTTGGGTCAATCGGTGTCGATGAATCCGGTCCGTAAATTCCCACGTTCAAGGTGGGATTACCTTGCGGCGGCTCCCTCGGCGTTGCCGACACAGGCACCGAGTCAGGTCCCATACTCGGATTGGTAGTGAAGTTCTCTGCTTGAACGACGTAGGTATACGTCGTTCCATTGTCGAGCTGAGTGTGGGTGAACGTCCTATCGGACCTGGTTGCGATATCGAAGAAGCCGAGGATGCCTTGCTGCAGCTTGATGTGATAGATGTCCGCGTTGGGAACCTCGGTCCAATTCAGTGTGACCTGCCGGTTGCCGGCCGACGCGGTTACAACCGGCGCCACCAGCGGCGTGCTCGGATTTCCATTTTCGCGCGCCCAGTCGAGCTTGATCTGTGCGCCGCCGTCGATCTGCCTGTATTCGACGCGCAAATCGTGCTGGCCTTGAGCCACTGAAACGACAAAACTTTGGTCGACGAGGACTTTCCGGTCGTTCCAAAGATCGAGGATGTTGAGACCGTCAAGCCAGATGCGGATTCCATCGTCGACGGTATAGGTGAACCGATAGTTGCCGGCTTCCGGAAAATTGGCCTTGCGGGTTAACCGCATCGAATAATTGTTTTGCCCGACGCACTGGCTCGGCGGCATGGCGCCGGAGCTGAAGTTGAAACCGCGATCACCGGTTGCGTCGTAACGCGTCTCGACCGGCGCGTTCGCTAGCTGCTCGTTGTTGAAAATCTCGAGCAACCATGCGAAATCCGGCTCGCTCAGCGACAACGCCGAGCATGTCGGGCCAGTGGTACCAAGAGTCGCTGACGCGCGCGACGATGGTCCGCTTTCACCCGTACTGTTTACCGCCGTCACGACGTAGTAGTACGTACCACTCTGCAACCCGGGATCGGTATAAGTGAGTTGCGTTACGCCAGTCGCAACCTGCGAATACGCAGCGTTCGGATTGGCATCTGTGGTGCGCCTCACGTTGTAGCTCGTCGCGCCGCTGGCAGCGTTCCAGCTGAGGAAAATGCTGCCACTTCCGACTGCGCTAGCAGTCAACCCGGTAGGCGCTGCCGGCGGTGTGCCACCGGTATTTTGGCGGAACCAGCTTAATGTCAGCGCTGCGCCGCCGGTCTGCTGAAAATGGTCTACTTCGATCGTATAAATACCATCGACGCCCGCCTTGCCGGTAGCGGTAAAGTCTGCCACCTGCGGCGCGATGAACTTGTCTATAAGCGTTACGCCGCCCACGCGCAGACGAACACCATCATCGGCATGCACTTGAAAGGTGTAGTCGCCTGCTTGGAGAAAGACCTGCCGCGTCAAGCGCGTTGAATAATGTTCGGTTCCCGCACAGGAGCTCGCACCGTTGCTGAGATTTAGATCGAAGCCGCCGTTTCCTACCGGGGCAACGTAGCGCTGCTCCACCGTCGGCTCCGTCTGCGTCTCATTGTTCCAAACTTGCAGGAGCCACTGGCTGTTGTTCACCGGCAACGACGTGTTGCTGCAAGTGGGTCCGTTGTCGATGTCAAACGGAAAGAACAGAGAGTCTCCGAAGAATCCCTGGCAGACGTTCCCCGCGTCGTAAACCATGCTCCACGCAAAATCGATAGTCCCGGTCGATCCGATCGGCGCCATGATGTCGAACGCGAAGTCATGCGTACCGTCTGGCGGCGTCGTAATGTTCTGGCATCCTGGGAACTTGACTGCATCGAGCGAGCTTAGGTATGCGCGCTGATCCCCGACGTCACCGTTGCGGATATTTCCATCGCAGGCCCAGTTGCTCCAGACGACTTTATTGACGCGCCCAACTTTATTCCAGGCTGCCAGCCGATAGGCAAACGTCTGCTTTTCTGGGTTTTCGTTTTCCTCGCCGAGCCAGGTTCGGCCGAATTGCGACGTGTTCTTTGCTCTTACGATTACGCGGGCAGGAACGCCCGGCTTCAGATTCGCTGGACGCTCGAAGAGCTCAAGGTGAGCATCGTCCTGGCCTTGGTTGCATGTTTCCGCTAGTGGACCTGGTGCCGACAGAACGGCACTTGGCAGAGTAACAAGGGCAAACAGGAATAAGACGGCGCGCTTGGCACGCATGAGATGCGACATGATTTCCCCCCGGTTGGGAACAGCCGCGCAATTTGCGCAGCCAAAGTCCTTGCAAGCTCGAGCACTCCACCTATAGTTGTGAAAATTTGGGTGTGGGCGATCGACGCGCGGATTCTAGGGGAAGGTTTTCGCGGTGACTACAACTGTTCGCGGAAGCTTTAATATGGAAGAATCAGATGTTTTACAGGCGCGTCCCACAGCGAAATCGGCGCTTGTCCGACAGATCCCAGGGCGGCAGATGACTAGACTCCTTCGGTCTTAACCCGAAGAATACCGAGTGGAGGCATCATGGCTACATCGACGCAAACTGGGCGCGGCACGCAGCGTCAGGGCAGCGACGCGTTTCTGAACGACGAAATGGAAGACTCGCTCGAGGACGACGGATCGCTCGAATCCGCCGATGACGGCCTTGCAACGGAAGAACTGCGCGAATTGATCGCCGAAGCGGCTTATTACCGGGCCGAGCGACGCGGGTTCGATGGCGGATTCGAGCTGGAAGACTGGCTCGAAGCTGAAGCTGAAGTAAAGTCGCGGTTGGCGACCGATTGAGCATACATCCCGCTAATCGAGCCTTTGAACCGCAGGGCGGATAGACGACGACGCCGGCAATTTGCCGGCGTCGTCGCATTTGTCAGCATCTAGATCGTTGCAGACGGATTCCGCACTTCCGAAATCGCGCCTTCTATGCGGCGCGCAGATACGGCTTCAGCCGTCGTCTCCCGGGCCTCCAGCTTCTTGAACCACCGGCGCACCAGAAACATCGCGCCGAGGAAGAACGCTGCGACACCCGCCACCAGCCAGTAATTGATCTTCGAAGCGTCCCGCAATGCCGCCTCGAGTTGATCAGCGAAAATGGTCGCAGTCAAAACGCCCGGCAGCATCGCGATGAATGTGCCAAGCAGGAAATGCCATAGCTTGATGCGAATCGCGCCTGCAACGATCCCTTCGACGGCAAACGGCGCCACCGGCACCAGACGCAATGCGGTCACTGCCACCAATCCATTTTTGCGCAACACGTGCACCATCCGGTTCAGGCGTTTGCCCGCGATGCGTCTAACCATATCGCGCGGAAACAGCGTTCCCGCCAAATAATGTAGTCCCGCTGATAGCAGGATGCCCACGATTGCGTAAACGAATCCTTGCCACGCGCCGAACGCGACTACGGCGCCGAGCGTAATCAATGGCCTGGGGAACATGATCAGACTCGCGGGCGTGTAAGCCAATACGATCAACACTGGAGCCCACCAATAACCCGCGAAGTGTTCGGCCCAGGCGGTGACTTTATCCGCTGTGAACAATCCGGCAAGGGGCGTGAACCGCCATGCCAAGGTCAGTGCGATCAATGCCAATACGAAGACTGCGATTTTTTTCCAGACCGTCTTAGCGTGATGCATCTCGACATCGGGCGCAAACTGTTCGACCAGCAGATTCATCGAGACAGGTCGCTCGGGATCTGCCAGCGACACCGTATTGATCAGCGCATCCGACCATTCTTCCATCTCGGTCAGCGGACGCAATTGCCGCTGTGGCGATCCTAGCGAAGCGATCGCGTCGTGCATAGTTCCTGCGCGTTGCAGCTCGCCAGCGAAACCGTCTGCGGAGACACCGAGATGCTCGGCAACAGCCTCGTCTCGAAATCTCCGTATTACGGTTGTCACGTCATCCCTGTGTCCCGCTTCGACCGTGACGTCGCATTCGGTATCCAGACCCATCGACCGATTGCTAAGATTTGACGAGCCGATGCGCAGCCATTCGTCATCGACGATCATCATTTTCGCATGCACGTCGACGCACGTGCCTTCAGTTAGACCATCGACATGCGGGTAATACACGTGGAAGCGTTGGTTGACGTCGACCGCACGCAAGCTCGCAATGAGCTTCGTCCGCAGCACGTGCATCGTCATCTCTTCCAGCCAGCCATGACTGAGTAGGCGAGTGACGATTACGATTTCGGGACAGTCGGGCTCAGCCAGGCGGCTAGCCAGCGCGTCGCCGATCTTCTGTGCCGTGAAGTATTGATTCTCGATGTAGATGTAGTCTTTCGCGCGCGTAATCATGTCGAGATACAGTTGCTCGACGTCGCGCACTTCCTCACCGCCCTCCGCCGCAGGCGACGTGCACGCGATCCCGATCTCCACATCCTCGATATCGCTCTTGAGTGAATCGGGCCAGGGATCGCTCGTCACCTGTACCGCATCGATCACTTCGTCCGTTGCCTTTTCCCAACGCTTACGAGCGATAGCGCCGATTGCGCGCCCGGCCTCACCGTCCAGCGCAATCATCATGTCGTGAAACGGCGGATACGGTTTTCCACCTGCCATCCGCCGCGGATCGTTCGGCAAATGCTCGCGTGTGTCCCAACGCTTGCACGTCAGATCGAGCCCGCCGACGAAGGCCAGCTTGTCGTCGATGACGACGATCTTCTGGTGGTGCGAGCCGACCACCGGATGCGTATCGTCGTAGCGGAAATGCACGCGCCGATGCGGCTTCCAGGAAAGCCCATATAACGGCGAGAATTCGCGATCCGCGCCGAACACCATCGGGTAGTCCCAATCCAGTATATGAATATGGAGGCGACGGTTTCGCTGCGCGAGCCCATTTAGAAACTCGCCGAGGATCGCGGTCGGCGCACCGTTCTCGCCGAAGCGCAGCGCAGTGCGGCTGTCGAAGTCCCAGGCGAGAATCAGGATCGATCGCTCCGCTCGTTCGGCCGCCTGCATGAAGGTCTCGAAGTAAGTCTCGCCGTCGACCAACATTGCGACCCGTTCGGCATGCGCTACGCCGCAACAGTTGCCGCCGACTTGGAACAAGCTGTTCGATTTCAATTCTGACATCGATGTAGATTCGAGAGATTGCCAACGCGGTTCAACGGTGCGATATTCGTGCCGATGTCATATCGAGCGCCGATGAAGGGAAAACAGCGGGTTAGTCGCCGAGGCTCGAACATTAACTTGTCCAACACCTACATTCGGCGTGTAGGGATGACACGCAATTAGCGATGCGAGCGGTGTGCGAAACCGGCACCGCCATGCCCGAACCGGGGTCGGTACGGGACTAAGATCGTCGCGGGCGGTCCCCAGTAACCGTATCCCGGAGCCCAACCATAGCTGTAGTAACCGTAGGGGTAAGGCCCGGCGTAGCGATAGCCATCTCGCCGCGCATCGTCGAGATAGGTGCTCTGCATGTAGTCGAGTACTTCGTTCGAAACGCCTTGCGTGCTCAACCGCGCAAACTCGGACGCAGAAAGCCGGTAGACGGTGCCGGACTCGCGCATCTGTTCGATGATTGCAGAGGGCGCGACCCCATCGTGGCTCATCTGAACAATCTGCTCCACGGTAACCGGCGCCTTATGCGGCACGCTCGCGCATCCGGCCAGCAACAAGAAGCTGGCGAGCGACAAAAATATCAGACTGCGCTTGAAGCGCGCTGCGGTGAGAAAACGATGAAACAAGCCGCGCATGTAGGAGGACCCCTGCTGCATTGACGAGACTCGACGACGCTAACTTATTCGACCAGTCCTGCGCAGTTCGGTTTCTGGCACTCGCCGCTGTAGCTACGCTGCGAAAAAAAGGCCTGCGGAATCCGCAGGCCTTTGCGCTTCGTCAGCGCGAAACGCATCCGCGCCTAGCCGGACTCAGGCAACCTGTTGCACGCCGGCCAGCAGCCAACCGCTGCGTCCCTCTTTCGGCTTGACCAGATTCCAGACTTCAACGAATGGCTGCGGCGTGCCGTGTTCGTCTTCTTTGATCGTTCCGCTGAATCGAACGCTCGCAAGATAATCGGTCGCAGACGGTTCGATTCCGAGCATCTGTGCATCGAGATCGAAGACTTCCGTTCGATTGGTAGCGCCCGGCTCTTCGTCGATCTGTGTTTTGATCTCGCCGTAGACTTCGGGCGTGGTGAATTCGCGGATGTCCGCCAGATTCTTCGCGTCCCAGGCCGCCTGCAGCCGGTTGTAGTAGACCTTGGAACTGCGAAGGAATGCAGGGACGTCGAAATCATCCGGCACGCCCCATGGCTGCGCTGGCGCGTTGGCTGCGTTGTTACCAATTGATGCGCCTGGATACGCGTTTGGTTGCAGCGCGCCCGGTTGCAGTCGATCCATCGCGGCAACGCTGTCGGAACGAACCGGCGTTTCGGAGCGGTAGGCATTCGCCGCGCCGTATACCGGCTCCATCCGACTGTTTGCGGCTGAGGCGTCACGCTTCGATCGCAGCATACGCCAGATGAAGATTCCGGCGAATACGAGTAGACCGATCATCAACATGCTGCCGAGCATCTCGCCGAACGCACCGGCCATGCCGAAGTGCGACAACAAAGCAGCGATTCCGAGTCCTGCCGCCAGGCCTGCGATCGGGCCTAGCCAACGATTACGAGGCGGCTGGACGGCGCTCGGCTGACCGGCTTGCTGCGGCGTCGGCGCCTGCTGTGCGGCGGGGGAGCGAGCCGGCGGAAGCGACTGCTGCTGCGTTACATTAGGCGATTGACGGCCGAAGCTGCGGCTTCCGCCCAGACGGCGTGCGTCGGCGTCGTGCACTACCAGGGCGACGCCCATAAGCAATGCAAAGGCGGCTGTGATCGCGCGTACGGTCCGACGTGAAGAAGAGCGATGAGCGTTCATTCTGCGGTTTTCCCTCTGGCTTTGATAAGGCTTGCCAAGAGAAGGTATAGGCGTCCCTCTGCTTTTGCAAGGTCGACGTAAGGTTGGTGACAGAATTGCCGGCCGGAGATAGAAGATCAGTCGTCAAGCCGTTAGTTAGAGACGTACGCCGAGCAACGCACCACCATCTCGGCCAGCTGCAACCGCCTTGCCCAAGGTCCCTAGCAACCTCGTGCTCTCGCGCCTCGCGTCCTGTTCCGCGGAGGAAGAAGATGCTACCTCAACAATGAGTCGATCGCAGGCCAGCATTCCCAGGTGGCGCGTGTATCTGTATGGCTGCACCATTCTCTTGAGCGCGTTATTGCTGTTCAGCGTGCAGCCGCTGTTGGGAAGACTGATGCTTCCGCAATTCGGCGGTTCGTCGGCAGTCTGGACGACCTGCCTGTTGTTCTTTCAAGCGGTGCTCGTACTGGGTTATTTGTACGCATACGCATCCAGCAACTTTCTGAGTGCGAGCCGGCAAGCGACACTGCATGTCGGCCTGCTCGTCGCTAGCATCACGGCACTGCCCATCGCGTTGAAGATCGGCGCGCCGCTCGAATCCGACAGTCTGCCGCAATTGCGGCTGCTGGCAACGCTGATCGCGACCGCCGGCCTGCCGTACCTGCTGTTGTCTTCTACCGGCCCGCTACTGCAAGCCTGGTACTCGCAAGAGCCGAGCAGCCCGATTCCGTATCGTTTGTTCGCGCTATCCAACTTGGGATCGTTCGCCGGCCTGCTCGCGTATCCGCTGTTGATCGAGCCGTCATCTGCGATACACGGTCAGTGCGTGGGCTAGTCGAGCGCGTATGCCGTATTCGCGCTGCTGTGCTGCGTGCTCGCGCTCTCGGCGCACAAACACCAGCGCACCGCCGCGGATGACGACCCCATCGCTGCGCGCGCCAGCCGCGGCACGTACGCGCTCTGGCTCACGCTGGCGCTGTGCCCGAGCGCACTGCTCGTCGCCGTCACCAGCCATCTGACGGAAAATCTCGCGCCGATTCCGTTCTTGTGGATCTTGCCGCTCAGCATCTATTTGCTGACGTTCATTTTGTGCTTCGAGAGCATCGATGGTATCGGCGTCCCGTGTTTCTGCCGCTGTTTGCGCTTGCGCTTGGCGCGATGCTACTGGCGGTGGTGCTGCCGTATCGCGCGCTGCATCTGGGAGGCCGTATGGTGCTGTTCCTCAGCGCGCTATTCGTCATCGGCATGACTTGTCACGGCGAGCTGACCGCACTGAAGCCGCATCCCAGGCAACTCACCCGTTTCTATCTGACGATCGCGTTCGGGGGCATGCTCGGCGGATTGTTCGTGAGCCTGATTGCTCCGCAGATTTTTCCCGGCTATTACGAATTGCCGTTGAGCATGATCGTCAGCGCCGTCGTTGTGCTGGCGGTCCTGTGGCGCGACAAATCGAGTTCGCTGTATCGCAGTCGATACGCATGGAAGCTTCTGGCGGCATCCGGCTTGATCGTTGTCCTTGCCGCGACGCTTGCAAGACATGCGGCGGCAACGGCACAGACGACGCGCGTCATGGTCCGCAACTTCTACGGCGCGCTGCAAGTGTTCGACTATGTGAGCGGCAGCGAGATCGTGCGCAGCCTGCGGCACGGCGCAATCGTGCATGGCGCGCAGTTGACCGATGCGCTCGGCCGGCGCCGAGCGATTACGTATTACAACCCGGCGAGCGGCGTCGGGGCGGCGATGCGTGCAACGCAGTCGCTGGGAAGCCAACGCGTAGGTGTGGTTGGATTAGGCGTCGGCACGCTGGCGGCGTATGCGCGGCGCGGCGACAACTATCGATTCTACGAGATCAATCCTTTGATCGTCACCCTGGCCCGCACGCAGTTCACTTATCTCGGCGACTGTGCAGGCACGACGGATGTGGTGCTCGGCGACGCACGACTGTCGCTGAACGCCGAGCCGCCGCAGAATTTCGATCTGCTGGCGATCGACGCATTCTCCGGCGACTCGATTCCGATTCATTTGCTCACGCGCGAAGCATTTGCGATCTACTTTCGCCATCTCAAACCGGACGGCATGCTCGCCGTTCATATCTCCAATCGCTATCTCGACCTGGCGCCGGTGGTCAAGCAATCGTCCGCATATTTCGGACGCGACGCGCGAATCATCGATACGCACTCGAACGACCAGCATGTCGATTACGGCGCGACCTGGGTTCTCGTCGGAACGGCGCAGAAGTTCTCCGATCCCGCGTTGCAGTCGGCAAGCGCGATACCCGCGACACACATACAACCTTGGAGCGACGACTTCAGCAGCCTCTATCCGCTGCTGAAGTGATGCCTGACGTCCCGGCATAGCAGTCGCGACGGCAGCGCCTCGTCCGCCGCTACGTTATTCAGGCTAACCCGCGAAGCAGTACGTGCAACCGTTTGCCTGTGCGCCGTTGACCGCGACCACGCCGGACGGGACTACGGTGATGCCGGGTAATACGCCGGCGATCCAATCTTTCTTCACCTCGTCATGCTGCAGTCCCATCTGTTTGGCGACGATTCCGCTGTACACAGTGATCGCCATATTGCAGACCCCGAACTTCACGCCGCGCGCGATCAGTTTGTCGACTGCCGCGTCGGGGATCGGCAAATCGCCCGGCTTGATGTTCGCAAATGGGTTGCGCGTCGACGGTGCCTTGGTGGCCGGATCGTTGATTTTGAATACCTCACCCATTTTGTATTTCGCCCAGAGCGCGTCATTGAACGCGAGCGGAATCGCCGCATGGCGCAACACCACTACGACACCCAGGTCGCTTTCCGGAACGCCGTATCCTTGTGCGCCGGTCATCAAGAAGACATATGACCAGAGCAGAGCAAACCCGCTGTTCGGTTCTGGGGCGTCGTACACCTGCCGGTATTTGCCGTGAATGCCCGCCAGCCATTTCTGAAAGTCGGTGTCGGTACCGCTTGCGGGTGCTGCCGGCGTATCGGCCGCCTGCAGCAAGGCTGCTTTCGCGCTCAGCCCGATCGCCGCCGCGGTGGCCGCTGCGCTGTTCAGAAATTGTCGCCGCTGCTTGAGCTTGCTGTCGGTCATTTCGTTCCCCCTGCCAGCTAGGGAAGCTCTGAACAAGTCTTGCGTGCGCGACCGGGGTGATTTGGGCCGAGGGCAAGAGGGCGAGGACGCCGTGTAGCCCGCGAGCGCACGCGGCCATCGGCCCAAATCACCCCGGTCCCTCTATAGAGACGACAGATTATTGGGTTGTGTCAGGTGCGGCGTCTGCATCGTTGCGCTCCTCGCCAAGGTACCTACCTTGGCTTCG
>JBBRGM010000060.1:0-14535 GCA_038240725.1 Burkholderiales bacterium
CTCCCGGTGTATTGCTCCAGATGCTGGCAGTCGCTTCGAACGATCCTGCAACCCCATCGCCTGCCGCGGACATCGTGGCTGTTCGTCCAGCGAGGCAATAGTTGAAGTCGAAACTGCCTTCTTTCGTCATCGTCGCAGCAACCACCACCGGACAGATAGACAGCGTGAAGTGTCAGCCCGATTAAATGCTGCTGAATAGAAGTCTTCATCATTTTCTCCGCCTAGTCTGACTTGAGAGGAACGCTCGCTTCGTCGCCGGTTGGGTGAACCACATCGAATGCTTCCGCGCGCGACGGGCGAAGATGCCTTTGTCGAAGCAGCGCCCAAAGCTTCAAGAACTACGATGCCAAAGCCTGGAGCACGGCGATCGCTCGGATCTGCGCAAGTACGGCGGACGCGCTTCGAATTTAAGTTCAACCGCCCACTTTGGGAGTCACTTGTTCACATCCGCCTTACATAAGTCGCTTGACTTGCTTCTCTCGTCGTACTTTGCATTGGGATAAATGCAAATCGATAGACCGGGAGACAGTAGAAAATGAAATACGTGTACAGCACGCTTGCGCTTCTTTTCGCAGCGCACTGCGGCGCAACCACCCTAGAAATCAACAGTTCGTTCGAGGGGTTCACAAATCGAGCAGCATTCATACAAGCAATCGGTGACCACCAGGGATGGGGCTTCGAAGAGCTTCTAGCCGCGGGGCAGCCTACCAACGTGCTCAGCGCCGATGGTCAGGTGGTCCTCACGCTGGCGCAATCCAATCCACTTCCTGACTCTTTCTTCCCTCCAGTCACAACGCTCGCTGGTTCTGGCATTTACTTTAATTTCGCCCCGCAACCGAAAGGCGAATTCGTCTTTCCCAACGGCCAGCAAGCGTTCGGCATAAGTCTTGTTTGGGCCGCCGGAATAGCTCCAAATCTCTACAATCCAAGAGGCATTGGGTTGGAGGTCTATGACGCACAGGATGATTTAATAGGGAGCGTATTCGTCCGGAAGAGTCAAGCGCTCGCGGGGCCTTGGTTCACCACCGGTGGTGAGACATACGAGGGATTTCTGGGATTTATCACGACCGAAAAAGCCGCAAGCGTTCGCTTCGTTCAATTGGGTGGTTCAGTGTGGTACGACAATGCGGTATGGGCGAGCACCCAACCCTTGTCGGCGCCGATCCCCGAGCCAAGCACGGTCGTGCTCTTGGCATTGGGGCTGCTAGGGGCTGCACTGCTAGTAATTAAACGCCGGACCACGCCGTCGCATTCACCTTGGTAACGCCCGAATTTTCGAAATACGCCGCAATCAAGTCGGCGTAAATTCGCGAGCCCAACGGGTTTGGTGTCATGCAATCATTTGAAGAAACAGATGAATAACATCGCTCGAAAAATATTTCTCGTACTCTTGATTTTACTGATTGCCGGCTGTGCCAGTTCACACGTCTTGGTGGGGGTTCAGCGCGCGGCAATAGACGTGAAACAAGTTAGGATTTACACGAAGCCGCCGACCAGCTACGAAGAAGTTGCGATGCTCGAGGCATCCAGTCGTGGAGCATTTGCGCTTGGCGACCAATCTAAGATGGATGCAGTTATCCAGCGCTTGAAGCAAGAGGCTGCCTCGCTTGGTGCAAACGGCGTGGTACTCCAGATGATCGGATCGGACGGGGGCGGAGTCGGCACGGGGTTCACTGCGGGCAAAACGGGATTAGCGTCTGGCTTCTTTGCCACTCCGATGATCAAGAGCGGCCAGGCCCTCGCGATTTATGTAGCGTCGCCGGATTAGTTAGCGCCACTAGATCGAGTACAAGTTTCTGTCCGGTTGACCTAGGATCGTCTCGCATGTCCGGGAATGCGGGTTGGACAATGCCTTTCTGCCGACGGTGGTGCATAGAATGCCCGCGCATTGGGCACGACAATGAGACCAATGTGCAACTCGCGCATTAAATATCCGCGCGTCGCCGCCGCAGCTTGCGCCGTTGGTCGCTGCGACGTCACGTCGATACACGTTGCGATCGCTTTGGCGATTCCATTGACTGCTTGCCCGCTAAACGCGGGCAAGCGCGCCTTGCAGAAACCGGCGCACTGCTGGATCGGATTCGAGACCGATCGCGCGCCGGTACGCATCCGCTGCCGCTTGCGAGCTGCCCGTGCGAGCTAGTACTGCAGCGCGCGCCGCCCAGTACGGTTGATACTCGGCGAGCTGTGCATCGTCTTGCAGCGCATCCAGCGCGGACAGACCTGCGGCGGCGCCGTGTGAGCCACCCACATGCGCAGCGATCGCAACAGCGCGATTGATAGCAACCACCACTGAGCTGGTGGTGGCGAACAGCGCATCGTAGAGAACGACGATCGCTGCCCAGTCGGTAATGCAGGCGATGCGTCGCGCTGCGTGAGCGGACTGCACTGCCGCCTCGAGCTGGAACCGGCCGGGCGCGTTCATGCGGCTCGCGGACAAAAGCAGCGCTTCGGCCTCGTCGATGAGCTTGCCATCCCACGTTCTCGGGTCTTGCCTATCCAGAGGCACTAACTCGCCTAGCGCATCGCGCCGAGCGGCGTGTCGCGCTTCCGTGTGCAGCATCAGCGCGAGTAAACCTGAGGCCTCGGGCTCCGAGGGCAACTGCGATGCCACGAGACGCCCGAGCCAGATTGCCTCTTCCGTCAAGCCGCGGCTGCGCGCCTGCGTACCGGCGGGATCCGACCAGCCTTCAGCATAGATTGCATAGATCGCCTCGAGCACTGCATCCAGCCGTTCGGCGAGTTCCTCGCGCTCGGGAACGCG
The DNA here is from genome assembly GCA_038240725.1 of Burkholderiales bacterium. GTDB lineage: Bacteria > Pseudomonadota > Gammaproteobacteria > Burkholderiales > SHXO01 > SHXO01. The sequence goes on from JBBRGM010000060.1 coordinate 2,765, forward strand.
AAACGCAATCCCCGTCTCGCGGATGCGGCTTTTTGCGCGCACCAGTCGCTGCCCCATCGTTGCCGGCGCAACGAGAAACGCCGAAGCGATCGCCGCGGCGTCGAAGCCGAGCACCACCTGCAGGATCAGCGGCGCACGCGCACCGGCATCGATCGCCGGGTGCGCGCAAGCGAACATGAGTCCCAGGCGCTCGTCGGGTATGTCAGTCTCGCTGCCTGCGTCGGCGCACTCGTCGGCCAGCAGCAAGAGCGTCGGCGTGCGGTCCGCACCGACGCGCGCATGTCGCGCGGCATTGCTGAGCTTGCGCCGCGCGACCGTCAGCAACCACGCTTCCGGCGCGCGCGGGATTCCGCTCTGAGGCCAATCCATGAGCGCCGCGGCGAAGGCTTCGGACAGTGCGTCCTCCGCCCCCGCCACATCGCGCGTTAACGAGGCGAGAAAAGCGACGAGCTTGCCGTAGCTCGCCCGCGCCACCGCCTCTGCGGTGTTGGCTACATCCAAACCGGACGCACCTCGACCGCACCATACTGCGCGGCCGGGCAGCGCGACGCCCATGACAGCGCCGCATCCAGATCCGGCACCTCGATCAAAAAGTATCCACCGAGTTGCTCTTTGGTTTCGGCGAACGGTCCGTTCACGACGCTTTTCTTGCCGTCGGGCGCTCGCACCGTGGTCGCCTGCGAAGTTGGCCGGAGGCCGCTGTTGCCGAGCAGCACGCCGGCTTTCGTCATCGCTTCCTTAAACGCCATGTAAGCGCCATACATCTCCGTTGCCTTCTCCTTCGGCAGTTGGGTCAGCTCGGTTTCCTTTCCGTAGATCAGTAGAAGGTATTGCATAGGTCTGGCTCCTGATTGGTTGTCGCGGGCGATGTGCGCCGCTACGACAATGACACCCGGCGCGGCCGCGTTTCGACAGGCCGGCGTAAATTTCGTCGCAAACGTCGCCGCGAGTCCGGTCCACTCGTCTGTTTGGCGCAGCACCGGCCGACGACGCCACATGTCCAGTCCATTTTCAGTAACGATAGCGCGTGAACTCGGAACGTGACCTCGGCTGCGCACGATCTCATTCGCTCCGCGCTCGAGCGAAGTAGCGAGCGCATCGAGCAAGTCCGCCGAATTCGAGGAATGCAGATAAACTGCCTCCCGAAGTCTACAAAATCATAAAGCAACAGGGAGAAGAGCATGCGCGCAACCAGGGTGCCGGTGATCGCCGGCGCGGTGCTGCTGGGCTTGGCCTTCGCGGGCTGGTCGATGCACGGCGCAGCGGAGGAAGCGCGCCACTTTAGATTTGCCTACGATCAACCGCACAACACCGGCTACGGTCTCGCTGCGGACATCTTCGCGGCCAAGCTCGCGGAGCTGAGCAAAGGCGCCATGGTCATCGACCAATACCCCGGCGCGCAGCTCGGACAAGAACCGCAGCTCCTGCAATTACTCAAGTCCGGCGACGTCGACTTCGGGCTCACCTCGACGGCGAACACAGCCACCGTGTGTCCCGAGTCCGGCGTCATGTCGCTGCACTATCTATTTCGCTCCGAAGATCATCTGAAAAAAGCGCTCGCCGATCCGAAGGTCGTCAAAGCCATGCGCGAGATGATCGACAGCACCGTGCAAGGCGCGCACGCGATTGCGCTCGCGACCCTGGGCCTGCGCAACATGTACAGCAAGAAGGAAATCCACAAGGTCGAGAACATGAAGGGGTTGAAGGTGCGCGTGCAAGCGACGGCCACCGAGGATGCCATGTTCCCGGCCTACGGCGCGCAGACGGTGCATATGCCGTTCGGGAGCGTCTACACGTCGCTGCAGACCGGCGTCGTGGATGTCGCGGAGAACGGCGTCAACGTTTATTTCGTCAACAAGCACTATGAAGTCGCGCCGGTGCTGTCGATGACGCAGCACGAGGCGAACAACAGCCTGGTGTGGATCAGCGATCGCTTGTGGCAGAGCCTCACCGCTGCGCAGAAGCAATGGGTGCAGGCCGCGGCGGACGAAGTCGGTCGCGTGCAGCCGGGCAAGGCGCTCGAGCTCGAGCATCAATCTGAGGCCAAGCTCAAATCAATGGGCGTCAAAGTGATCGGCGACGTCGACAAAACCGGCTTCATCAAAATCGCCGAGCCGCGTCTGGATCAGTTGTCCAAGCAGCTCGGCCCGCACGCGGTAAAAGTCGAACAGCTCATCCGAGCGCTGCAGTAAACCAGCGATGCGGTTGTCCGGCAGCAGGCACGAATGCGATTGCCTGTTGCTCAGCCTGACGGGGAGCGTGCGGCGATGAAACCAAGAGAGAGCCTGGTCCTGCAGCGGCAGCGTCACTTGAAGTGGCGCGCATTGGATGTCGTCGAGAACGCGCTGATGTGGTTGTGCGGAATCGCGCTGATCGGTTTTTCGACTTCGGTGCTGTGCGATATCGTCACGCGCATCGCCGGTCATCCGTGGCTGTGGCTGCAGGAAGTCACCATCACGTTTTTCATCTACGGCATTTTCCTCGGCGCAGCCGTCGCCACGCGCCGCAACGATCATCTGTGTCTGAGTGCTGCGGCCGAGGCGCTGCACGGCGCGAACCGGCAGATCATCGAGATCTTTATTCGCCTGGTCATCCTCGCAGTTGCGCTGTGTCTGGTGTATTTCGGCTACATCAATTTCCTCCGCGGCTTCGGCAGCTTTCGCATGCCGTCGATGACGCCCATCGCTTCGCTATACGCAGCCATTCCGATCGCCGGCGCGCTGATGGCGTTGTTCGCCGTCGAACAGATCGTCAATGGCTGGCGCAACGGCTTCGACCATCCTGACGATCGCGAAGTACTGATCGCGACGCCGCTGGGGCAGACGACGGAGCAGTCATGAACGCCGCGCTACTGTTAGGGCTGATGACGGTTCTGTTTCTGGTGCTCGGCTATTCAGGTGTGCCGGTCGCCTTTTCGCTGCTGGCCGGCGTCATCGTGGGCACGCTGTTCACCGACGTATCGCTTGCATCCATCGTGCAAAAAGTATTCGACGGTGTCGACTCCGAAGCGCTGCTCGCGGTGCCGTTTTTTCTGCTGGTCGGCGAGCTGATGACCTCGGCGAATGTCGTCATCCGCATCGCCAATTTGTCGCAGGCGCTGGTCGGTCATATCCGCGGCGGACTCGGCCAGGTCGTCGCCGTGTTCAGCATGTTTTTTTCCGGCATGTCGGGTTCGACTTCGGCCGATGTCGCGGTGCTGAGCCGCACGATGGCGGTGCCGATGACCAACGAAGGCTACAGCCGCGCTTTCATCGCTTCGCTGATCGCAGCGGCTTCCACGATCGCCTGCCTGGTGCCGCCAAGCATCATGGCCGTCGTCTACGGCGCGATCGGCAACGTCTCGATCGCCGGCTTGTTTCTAGCCGGCGTGGTGCCGGGATTGATGATCGGCTTCGGCTTGATGATCTACTGTTATTTCTTCGGGCCGGTAGGATTTCGCCGGCCGCGCGCATCGTGGATCCAACTCACTGACGCCACCAAGGCCGCGGCGCTGCCATTGATGATTCCGGTGATCCTTCTCGGCGGTATTCTTACCGGCTGGTTCACGCCGACCGAAGCGGGCGTCGTTGCGGTCGCGTGGATTCTGTTTGCCGTGATCCCGCTGCTCAACCGCGGTCATTTCCGCGAGCTGCCTTACGATTTCTGTCGCGCGGGTCTCATCTATTCGCTACCGCTCATTACCATCGCGGCGGCCTCGGCTTTCGGCTGGATGGTCGCCTACCTGCGCGGCCCGATCGTCGTGTCGGGATGGATCACGGGGTTCGCGGGTACCGACCCGCACAAGATCATGTGGCTGCTCGTGCTGGTGTTTACCATCGTCGGCGATTTCATCGAGCCCATCCCCGCCGTGATCATCTTCATGCCGGTGGTCAGCTCGTTGACGCAGTCGGCCGATATCAATTCGGTGCACATGGGCGTCGTGCTGATTGCGACCTTGGCGTTCGGCCTCATCACACCGCCGTACGGTCTCGCGCTTTTGATGGCCACCAAATTCGTCGGCGGACGATTCTCGCAAGGACTCCGCGCATCGCTGCCGATCTACGTGATTTTCCTGATCACGATCGCGTTCACCATTTACGTGCCGAGCGTAATCCTATGGCTGCCGAAGCACGTACTGCCGGAATCGGTCGGGTGCTTCAAATCGCCGAGCGGCACCGGATACATTTGTCCGTAGCTCGGCGACACGTTTGGGCGCGGCCGGCGAAACGGCCGCACGAGGTTCCTGAAACGCGGACGCTCAAGATCTCCGGCGCAGCAGGACCAGCGCGCTGATCACCAGCGACATCGCCGCGACCATCAGCGAGACGCGCAGGCCCATGGCGCTGCCGCCGAACGCGCCGATCAGGATCGGACCGAGTATCTGCCCGGTTGCGAACGCCGTCGTCATCCCGGCGATCAAACGCGTTGGATCTTGCGGCGCGATTCGCCGCCCTTCCTGCAAACCTGCCAGCGTGACGACCATGAACGTACCGCCGACAAATACCGAGGCCGCGATGATGCCGCCGATGCTCGGCCAGATCAGCGGAAGCGCAACGCCGACTGCCATGACGAGATGTCCCGCCGCCCATAGTCGGCGATTGGAAAGCTCCGAGAAGAATCGCGCGGCCAGCAGAGTCGACACCAGCGCTGCGGCGCCGAACACCGGCCAAGCCCACCCGAAGATCGCCGGATCTGCAACAGCACGCCGCGCCATCGCCGGCAGAAACGTTGCCGGAACGATGTACGCAAATCCAAAAACGCCGTAGCAAAGAACAACCTCAATCCGCGTTCGGCCGTCTGCACCGTCAGATAGATCGCGCGTCGAAGCCACCGCAGGTTTGCGCTCGCTTGCATCTTCGTCTGCCGGCCAGCCGAGAACGGTGAGCACGGCCGCGATAGCGGCAAGCAACCACCACGTTTCATCCGAAGACCAGCCGGCGCGTGCGGCGAACAGACAAGCGGCGCCGGCGAGAATCATCCCGAGTCCGACACCGCCGAAGACCACCCCGCTGAGATGTTGCTTCCCCGCGGCAGCGAGCCGCGGCAGGATTGCCGCGGAAGCGAAGATCAATCCCCACGCACTCGCGATGCCGGCCAGCCCGCGCAACGCAAGCCACAGCGCCGGATCATGCGTGTTGCCCATCGCCGCAGTTAAAACGACAACGGCGATGAGCACGCCCCGGAGCATCAGCGCGGCGCGGATGCGGATCCAGATCGCTGCGAGTGCGCCCGCCAGATAGCCTAGGTAATTGGCTACTGCGAGCCACGCGCCCATCGACAGCGTGAGGCCCGCGTCCTTCTGCATTATCGGCAACAGCGGGGTAAAGGCGAAGCGGCCGATGCCCATCGCAATCGCGAACGCGAACATCCCGGCGGCGGCGATCCGCAGGATCGAACGATGGCGCACTTTTGCTCCCGCTGTTATCCGAGTCGAGATTCTAAGTTGACCCGGACATCCGTAAAAATGAATAATTGTGATTGTTTCGTTCTCGGACAAAGATCATGGATTTCGCGGTTCTGCGCATGTTCAAGGCAGTGGTCGACGAAGGCGGCATCAGCCCTGCAGCGAAGAAGCTGCATCGGGTGCAGTCGAACGTGACAACGCGCATACAGCAACTCGAGAATTCGCTCGGGACCAAGCTGTTCGTGCGCGATAAGCGCCGCCTGCATTTGTCGGCCGCGGGCGAAGTCTTTTTGAGTTACGTGGAACAGTTGCTGGCGATCGCGGATCAAGCCCGCCAGGCCATGCAAGGCGATGCGCCGCACGGCGTGCTGCGCATCGGGACGCTCGAGAGCACCGCGGCGAGCCGGCTGCCGCCGCTGCTGTCGCGCTTCCACGAGCGCTTTCCGGCAGTGCGTGTCGAGCTCACCACCGGCACGACCGATGCACTGGTCGAAGCGGTGATGACACGCAAGGTCGCGGCTGCTTTCGTCGCTGATTGCGTCGCCACCCCGCAGCTCGAAGCAGTCGCGGTATTCCAGGAAGAATTGGTGCTCATCGCACCTCGCTCGCATCCGGAGGTCCGGCGGGCGCAGGACGTGCGGGCCGATACCATCATCAGCTTTCCTGCGGGCTGCGCGTACCGCCGCCGTCTGCAGGGTTGGCTGCAAAGCGGCGGCCTGACAGCGGAAAGAATTCTGGAGCTGAGCTCCTATCACGCGATCGTCGCATGCGTCGCGTCCGGCACCGGCATTGCATTCGTTCCGCGCTCGGTGCTGGAAACGATCCGCGCGCCGGAGAAAGGCATCTCGATCTTTCCGCTGCCGGCGAAGGTCGCGAAGGCGACGACGTTTCTCGTGCACAGAAAAAGCGAACCGTCGCCGGCGGTGCGAGCACTTCTTGCGCAGGTGATGCAAGCGAAGGATTCGCACCGCCGGCGCTAGAAACACAGCTCCGTGCGCTTAGAACGGCGAGTTATTCCGATGCGCGAGACCGCACACCCCTCATGCTCGGCCGGCTACTGACTACGTCGGCTCGACCGGTTGCCCGGCTGGCGATCTCATGGCGCACCCGATCTGTCGCGACTAACGTTACGACACACGAAGTTTCATCCCTCACATCGCGTTGATCGCGCTCGTGCAGCGCGCCTACGGCCCTCGATACGCCGCGGTAAAGCGCTTTAATTCCGCGCCGTCCGCATCGGAGACCGCGGCGAAATCCAGATCGCGGTCGGTCCAGGTGATGACGTTGAAGCCACGGATCGTCATCGCCCGTGCGGTTTCCGCAGAATTGCCGCGGCCCCGCCACGAGAACACATTGATGATGTGGCTGCGCAGTCGATACACGACGGCGGCCGCTTGCCGATCGCCGATCTGCTCGACCCTGCCGCCGACGAGATCGAACCCCTGTGCCGACAGATCGCGTACCGTCGGCGCGAATTCGATGCGCCCTTGAAACCATGGACGCACGTTATGGTGATCATTGGACGCGACATCGATACGCGGCCCCGCCGGCGTCAGCGATGCGACATGGCGCGCGACGGCAAACTGCGGCAACGTTTCCAACGCAGTCGGTTGGGCGAACCACAATCCGCCCAACGCACCCATCACCGCCGTCGAGCCGGCGAGCATGAATGCTTGCCACCAGCGCAGCGTTCGCGATGGCGTCGGCTGGCGCTCGGGCCGTTCGATCGAGCGCATGATCGATTTTCGCAGATCGCCGGGCGCGGCATGGCGAAGCGACGTTGTGCGGAATGTGGCGCGCATCGCCACGCGTTGCGCATGCAGGTCGGTACACTCGGGGCAGGTCGCGAGGTGCTCCACCATCTGAGCGGCCGTCGCCGCATCGAGCTCATCGTCGATGTAGGCGTCCAGCATCAGCAGTGCCAATGCGCAATTCATGGCCGGGATCTCTGCTTCACGGATGGGGTCTCTTTTTCATGACCGGGATCTCTGTTGTGCGAAGCGCATGCGTTGTTGCAGCAGGTCACGGCCGCGCGACAAGCGCGACATCACCGTCCCGATGGGCACATCCACGATCGCACTGATCTCTTTGTAGGACAGCTCTTCGAGCTCGCGCAGCACCACGACCTCGCGATACTCGCGCGGTAGCGCGTCGATGCAACTGTGCAGCCAGCGCGCGTCGGAGGCGCGTGCGGCGATGTCTTCAGGCGTACCCATGCCGCCGCTCTCATATGCAGCGCCGCCGCCGTGCAGATCTTCCTCGTATTCCTCTTCGACGCTGCGACCCTGCTGTTCGCGCAGCAAATCGATGCACGTGTTGCGAATCACCGCGAGAAACCACGAGCGCACGTTCGGCCCCTGCACCTGATCGAACGATCGGAACGCGCGCAGGCAGCCGTTCTGCACGGCGTCGCGCGCCGTGCCAGCGTCTCTGATGATCCAGCGCGCGAGGTTGTAGGCCGAATCCAAATGGATCAGCACCTGCTCCTCGAACCGCGCGGTTGTCTGTCTATTGCTCAATCCAGCCTGTCCCCGGATGACACTTCTTCTCTACAAGACGTTACGGCCGTGCAATTTATTCCCGAATTTTTACTCGCGTCGAAATCCGATTTTTTCGCGCCGAAATGGGGAATAAACCCGAAGCTCGCGCCGTCTCCTCCCAACGCAAGGTTAGCGCAGCCGCGCTTTCACCTCGCTTACCGATCGTTCACTTCACTAAATGGAGCAGATATGAGCATGAGATCTTTCAGCAGACGCGAATTCATGAAGCTGGCGGGATTGGGCGGTGCAGTCCTGGTATCGGGATGTGCTTCCGCGATGGGCTCGAGCAAGGGCGCAGCGGAGGACGATTTTTATTTTGTGCAGTTGTCGGACTGTCACTGGGGCTTCGAGGGCGATGCGATCAATCCGGATGCGAAGGGAACGCTCAAGAAAGCAGTTGCCGCGGTCAACAGTTTGTCGCGGCCGCCGGACTTCGTCGTGTTCACCGGGGACCTGACGCATACGACCGACGATCCGAAGGAGCGGCGCCGGCGCATGGTCGAGTTTCGCGAGATCGTCAGCGCGCTCAACGTCAAGCAGATGCGGTTCATGCCCGGCGAGCACGACGCAGCGCTGGACAATGGCAAAGCGTTCAAAGAATTGTTCGGCGCGACGCACTACACGTTCGACCATAAAGGCGTGCACTTCATCGTCCTCGATAACGTTTCCGATCCGACCGCCGCAATCGGCGACGAACAGTTGCAATGGCTGCGCGCCGATCTGGACAAGCAGCCGAAAAACGCGCGCATCGTCGTCTTCACGCACCGGCCGTTGTTCGATCTCTATCCGCAATGGGACTGGGCGACGCGCGACGGCGCACAGGCGATCTCTCTTCTGCAAACGCACGATAACGTCACCGTTTTTTACGGCCACATCCATCAGGAAAATCACTTCATGACGGGCAACATCGCGCATCACTCCGCGAAGTCGCTGATCTTCGCGCTGCCCGTTGCCGCATCTCAACCCAAGCGCCTGCCGATTCCGTGGGATGCGAGCGCGCCGTACAAAGGCCTCGGCTACCGCGAAGTCGATGCAGAAGGCTCGCCGGTGAAATACGCCATCACCGAATTCCCGGTCGTAGCTTGAGAGGACGAATCATGCAAATGAACCGACGAACGCTGCTGCGCGCAGCAGCTACGATCACGTTGGCCGGGCTCGGCGGCGCCATCGTCGCCCAGGCCCAACCCAAGCCGCGAATCATTCCGATCGTATCGAAGAAATTTACCTACGAGCCCTCGCAGGTCACGCTTAAGCTGAACGAGCAGGTTATCTTCAAGCTCACCACGCTCGACGTCGTGATGGGATTCAGCGTGCCGGACTTCGGCGTGCGCGCAACCATCATTCCGGGTCAGATCGTCGAGCTGCCGATGACGCCGACGAAAATCGGCGAGTTCACCTACGTGTGCGACGTATTCTGCGGATCTGGACACGAAGACATGTCCGGCACGTTGCGCGTGGTTGCATGAGCGTGCGGCGACTCGCAACCGGTCAATTCTGTTCGTGGCTGAGCTTCGGTTGAAAGTCGCCGCGTCCTTTCGGTGTGACGTCGAGCATTTACAGCGCGTCTAAGGTTCAATTGCTCGAACGGCTGTGCGCGCAATCTTGAGATCGGGAGAGCACTGGCGCGACGACGCAACCAGACTGCCGCCACACCGATCGCAAGCAGCGCAAACCTGCTCGGCTCGGGCACCACCACGATGCGAAGGTCGTCGACATATGCTGTTTAGTTCCGCGGGTCGTAGCTTCCTGAGGCGGCCTCGTCAACCAGCTCGAATTCGGGCGTACTGTAAGCGATGATGACGACGCCGAGATCCGCCCAGTCGTCATCGCCCACCAGCGTCGAGTTGAGGAACTACGCGGTTTTTTGGTGCACGAAGTCCAGGCGTGCTTCCAGCTCGTTGTACTGGCCCAGCACGATGGCCGGGCCGTTAATTACGGTTTGGTTGTGCTCGAGGTGAAGATGGCCATAGGAGGAAATGAACAACAAGGTCCGCGGAAACTCGACTGCGAAGTCTGTGCTGTAGAGCCACGGTTGAAAGTTCACGGTGATCTTATCGTCGCCGCCGGTTCCCAGACCGAGCAAAGCGAGCTCGGCCTTGACGGTGACAACTTGCCCCGAGCCGTCGTACATCGGACTCGTTTGCCCCGGCAGATAACGAAATCCTTTAGCGCCTGCGCCGCATACGTCGGAGCTTAGTTGCAGTGCCTGGTGCCCACTGTGCGGTAACGTAGTCCCAACTGACGCCGATGTCAGCGATGAACCTTCGAACGCCCGCAACCGGCTTGTCCGTCGAGCGGCCGGACCGCAAACGTCGGTTGCTCGAATCCTGTCTGATACACCTCGACGCTCCACGCGGGCGTTATTGCGCACAGATAAAGAGTTGATCCGGCCATTGCAGCCAGCCGACCAAGCCAGCCGCAGCTACACGGCGCACTGCGTACGCCGACGCTGCTTGAAGTAGACGACTTTGCGTCGGCGCATGCGAGCATGTTGACCACGGAATTCTGCCGAGCGTTCATACCGGGCTCCTTTGGGTTGCACATTCGTCTGCATGATTTCACCATATCAGTCTATCCCCGACTGCAGGTACATCAAGGGGCATAAGCCGGACTCAATGCTCGGTCTTCTCCAGTAACTCAGGAAGAATCACGCTCCATTTTTCCGGCGCCGCGAACGCGCCGTTTTTCGTATCGACGATCGCGTAGCGGCCGTTCTTCACCTGCGCGATGTCGCGCTCGAGAATTGCGCGCCGATCTGCGTTCAGCATTGCCTCGGACAGGATCGCAACGACTTCCGAACGGATGACCTGCAAACCCGGCGCGCTTTGCGCCATCGCAAATGCTTGCCGGCGATACGCCGCGTCCTCGGCATCATTTGCTTTCGCGCTGTCGTTAACCGCATTTGCAATCCATTCCGACTGCGACGCGAGGCAGTCGACCGCAATCAGCGCGTCGGCGAAATACGGATGCAACCGGCCCCACAGCCACGCTTCGCTGCAGCCCGTGGTGTTGCCGAGGACGAGCCGCAAATGATTGACGGCGAGATGATCCAGTACCAGGCGATATTGCGCATCCACCGCGTCCATCGCGCTGAAATGCGGAAAGCGCGTGTGCAACGCATCGCTCGGTTTGCTCGACTCGCCACTGCCGATGTCATCGGGAACGATGATGAAGTAGCGTTGTGCGTCGAGCGGCGCGCCGGGCTTGAACATTACGTCTGCGAATCCGTGCGACAAGAAATCATCGCCGGTCTGATCCGCGCCGTGCAGCAACAACACCGCGTTGGTGATGAGGCCGGTTTCATCATGCGTTGGCGCACCGAGCGTTCGGTAATGCAGCCGAAGCTCGGGTATTGCTTCGCCGTTAGCGAAAGAAAAGGCAGCCACCCGATAGTCGCTCACTTCCGGAACCAGATCGGCATCTGCCATCGCGGATACCGCACAGCACGACAGCAGAAAGGTCAGCAGGGCTCGAAGCATTTTGTCTGTCATCGGTGAGTAGGCGTTCAGTAGAACGGGCGTTCGCATCGCCGCGCATCGGTAAGTTACGGAGCTGCGTCCCAGTTCTGAGCTGCGTCCCGAGGCCCTGCCCGTTTGGCGATACCAGCATTCGCATGAATTCTACGCGCGTGCGCCTTGAGCTTGCCGCGATGAAAACGCGATCGACCGATCGGCATCGAGCGCTCTAGCTTGCCGGTGCTCGCGGCGTCTTTTCAACCCAAGACCCGAAATGTCAGCAAAGGCTTGTACGTCCTCGCTTATCGCGTGTGACCGCGATGCAGTTGGTTTAGTCTCTAGGCAGTTTAGTTCTCGATATGGATAAGCCGTGAAACTCGTAGTCGCATTGAT
>JBBRGM010000061.1:0-14286 GCA_038240725.1 Burkholderiales bacterium
GATTATTGGGTTGCGTCAGGTGCGGCGTCTGCATCGTTGCGCTCCTCGCCAAGGTACCTACCTTGGCTTCGCCGCGACGCCTCGCATCCATCCGCACCTGACGCAACGCGCGTCGCAAGACTTGTTCAGAGCTTCCCTAGAGTTGCGCCCCCAAAACACGGCATTGGTAACCGCGGACGTTAGCGCCCAGCGAGGTTCACGGTGTATGGGGCTTCGGAGAGACTTCAGCCGTGTCGCGCTCGCCGCAATAGAGCGGCGACACGCAGCGCGAGGGGTAACGACCTATTGATGCGCCCGGACCCAGTTCTTCCAGACTTGGAACAGGCCGGGATCGCGCGCGGCGATCACCGAGCGCTGCCAGAGATCATCCGACCAGAAGTCGTCCCGCTTGAGCGTGCACATCCGGCCGCCGGCTTCTTCGAGAATCAGGGCGCCGGCAGCGTAATCCCACAGCTTTTGCCCGCCATGTAGATAGATATCGAGGCGGCCGGCGGCCACGTAGCACCATTCGAGCGTGCCGGCACCGTAGTTCCGCTGCGACGCGTAGGGCGGCGCGGCGGCGAGCTCCGCAGCCAGCGGCTTCTGCAAGCGCTTGAAGTCGACGTTGGCCATCGCACTGCGGATATGCGGGACGTTCTGCTTGATCGGCAGCATTTCATCGTCGAGCCAGGCACCACCGCCTTTTTCGGCGTGAAAGCATTCGTCGGATACCGGGTCGTACACGACGCCGAGCACACTGCGTCCATGCCGCATGAGCGCGACCGATACCGCGAAATACGGCAGACCGTTGACGAAATTGGAGGTGCCGTCGATCGGATCGACGCACCACAATCCAGCGTCGCCTTCCAGCCAGTGCTCGACCTGCTGCGCCTGGGTCATCTCTTCGCCGACCACCGGGCCCGGATAGATTGCCTGTAACGAACGCGTCAGCGCGTCCTGCGCGGCCAGGTCTGCTTCGGTGAATAAGCTGCCATCGGATTTGCGCTGATGAGCCACCTTGAGATAGCGCGGCATGATCTCTTCGGCGGCGACTCGTTTGACTGCCGCGATCACGCGGCTGATGAGTTTGTTCTCGGTTTCGACTAGTGCTTCCACTTGATGCTGCAACCCATGCTTGAGATTTGTTGGGCCGGACCCTGGCCGGTACGCGCTATTTCCAGCATAGCGTCGAACAATTCGCGGCGAGCATCGGGTACGGGAGATGTGCGGGACGCGTCGAGCCGCCCGCGGTACTGTAGTTCGAGATTTCGGTTGAACCCGAAGAAGTCCGGCGTACAGACCGCATCGTAAGCGCGCGCCACACGCTGGCTCTCGTCCCACAAATACGGGAACGGAAAGCGCAAGTCCTGTGCCACGCGTTTCATTTGCTCGAAGCCATCTTCGGGATACGTCGAGGCGTCATTCGAATTGATCGCGACGCTGCCGATGCCATGCTCGCGCAGCGCGCCGCAGTCGCGCACGATGCGATCGATGACGGCCTTTACGTACGGACAGTGATTGCAGATGAACATAACGAGCAGCCCATGAGGTCCTTGAACGTCCGCAAGGGCGTAGCGTTTACCGTCAGTGCCGTTTAATTCGAACGGCGGTGCAGTGGTGCCGAGCGGCTGCATCGAAGCAGTCGTCATTGAATTCCTTCGCATCATCGACACCGCCGCCAACTTCAAAGCGACCATGCCTTGGTTACCGCGTCGTACCGACACACGACACTACGATCGCGTCTCTTCTGCGCGGGCGTCATCATTGTTTCGATGCGCCGGTTCGACGCGCGCCTGCGTTGCATGGCAAAATTCTAGCATGCACAAACACTTGCGCCCAACTCATGCGTCCAGTTCCAGGCTGCAAGGCAGACTCCCGCGCTTTTTCGTCCCCGCCAACTTATCGCCGGGCGCTACGTGTAACTTGCCGGATGCCGCCGCCCATCATGCCGCCCGCGTATTGCGTTTGACAGCGGGAAGCCAAGTGGTTCTGTTCAATGGCGAAGGACTCGAGTTCGCAGGCGAAATCGCGCGCATCAGTAAGGATCACGTCAGCGTCAAGCTGACCGTCCTGCATGAGACCGGCGTCGAGTCTCCGCTTGCAGTCACGCTGATCCAGGGCGTGAGCGCACGCGAGCGAATGGATTACACGCTGCAGAAAGCCGTCGAGCTCGGCGTAACCGAAATCTTTCCGGTCGAGACGCGCCGGTCGGTAGTCAGGCTGGCGCAAGAGCGCGCCTCCCGTCGAGTCGAGCATTGGCAGGGCGTGGTCATCGCTGCGTGCGAACAGTCGGGCCGCACGCGGGTGCCGAAGGTACATCCGATTACCGGGCTCCCGGACTGGTTGGGCGCACACCGGGCGGCGACCGATAGCTTGCGGCTGATGCTATCGCCCGGCGCCGATACTCGGCTGCGTGATCTTGAGCGGTCTGCCGATATCACGCTGCTCGCGGGACCCGAAGGCGGATTCGAGCCGGAAGAGCTCGACATTGCCCGGTCCTGCAAATTCACGCCGATCCGCCTGGGACCGCGCATTTTGCGCACGGAAACCGCGGCGCTGGCAGCGCTGGCCGCCATGAACAGTTTGTGGGGAGATTTCTAGCCCGGACGATCGGCTCGATCGTCGCGGCGGAGCAGCGCTTTCGTCGCCGGCAGACGTCGAGGCGGCGAAATCGCCGGTGGCATATTCGCGCTCTGTAGTTTGCCGGCCCTCCCTTATACTTCGTTTTTTCGACCGTCATACAACGGGACCACTGCCATGGATATCAAGAACAGCACCTTCATCGTAACCGGCGGCGGATCGGGACTCGGCGCCGCTACCGTCGAGATGATCGTTGCCAACGGCGGCAACGCGGTAATCGCAGATCTGAATCGCGCTAGCGGCGAAGCGCTAGCGGCGAAGCTCGGCACCCAAGCGCGCTATGTCGAGACCGACGTCAGCCGCGAAGAACACGCGAAAGCAGCAGTGGAATTCGCGCTGACCACGTTCAAGGGTCTGCAAGGTCTGGTCAACTGCGCCGGCATAGCGGTCGGCGAAAAAACCGTCGGCAAGGAAGGTCCGCACGCGCTGTCCTCATTTACGCGGGTCATCTCGGTGAACCTGATTGGCACGTTCAACATGATCCGGCTTGCAGCCGACGCGATGGGCAAGCAGCAGCCGAACGCGGCGGGCGAACGCGGCGTCATCGTCAACACGGCGTCGGTCGCAGCCTACGATGGGCAGATCGGCCAGGCCGCTTACTCGGCATCGAAGGGCGGCATCGTCGGCATGACGTTGCCGATCGCGCGGGATCTGTCCCGCAGCGGCATCCGCGTCGTTACGATCGCGCCGGGGATCTTCGAGACCGCGATGCTGAAGGGCATGCCGCCGGACGTACAGGATTCGCTCGGCAAGCAGGTGCCGTTTCCATCGCGCCTGGGCCGACCGCAAGAATACGCAGCGCTGGTCAAGCACATCGCTGAGAACGAAATGCTCAACGGCGAGACCATCCGCCTCGACGGCGCCATCCGCATGGGACCCAAATAGGCACAGCTTCGAGCTCGATGGAAACGCCTCTGCCGGAGCAGTTCGTCCCTTGGTTTCGCGCCGCTGCGCCGTACATTCACGCGTTTCGCGGGCGCACGTTCGTGGTGGCGTTCGGCGGCGAAGTGGTAGCGGACGGCAAGTTCGTCGCGCTCACACATGACTTGAATCTGCTCGCCAGCCTGGGCGTGCGGCTGGTTCTGATCCACGGCTCGCGGCCGCAGATCGAAGCGCAAATCGATCTCACCGATACGCCGACCCGCTTCGTGCGAGGTCTGCGCGTCACCGACGAAGCCGCGCTGCGATGCGTGAAGCGCGCCAATGGTCAGCTGCGTTTCGAGATCGAAGCCTTGCTGTCTACCGGTCTGCCGAATTCGCCGATGGCCAACGCGACGATTCGCGTGGCCGGCGGCAACTACGTGATCGCGCGCCCGCGCGGCGTGCTGGACGGCGTCGATCTGCAGTACACCGGCGAAGTTCGGCGCATCCATGCCGAGGCGATTCGCCAGCGTCTCGATGACGGCGAACTGGTGCTGCTGTCGCCGATCGGTTATTCGCCGACCGGCGAGATTTTCAATCTGATCATGGAAGACCTGGCCGCTGAAACCGCCATCGCCTTGCATGCGGACAAATTGATTTTTCTAATCGATGCAGCCGGCGTCATAGATCGCCTCGGTCAACTCGTGCGCGAGCTGACCGTCTCTGAAGCGGCGGCGCGGCTGGCGGATGGCGATGTGCAGGCGCGCGATGTACAGGCGCATCTGCCCGCTGCCATACGCGCCTGCACCGGTCTCGTACCGCGCGTACATCTGATCAGCCGGCATCTGGATGGCGGCCTGCTGCTGGAGTTGTTCACCCACACGGGTGTCGGCACGATGGTTACGCAGAACCCGCTCGAGCAGCTACGACCGGCGAGTATCGAGGACGTCGGTACGATTCTGAGGCTGATCGAACCGCAGGAAGCGGACGGCACTTTGCTGAAACGCTCTCGCGAGCTATTGGAGATCGAGATCGATCGCTTCTTCTTGCTCGAGCATGACGGCCATATGGTGGGATGCGCTGCGCTGTATCCGTTCGCAAACGAGCAGGCCGGAGAGCTCGCATGTCTGGTAGTGAGCCCAGGCGCGCGCAACGCCGGTGCGGGCGAGCTGCTGTTGCATGCAATCGAGAACGAGGCGCGCGAGCAGCAGATGACGCGGCTGTTCGTGCTCACCACGCGCGCTACGCACTGGTTCATCGAGCATGAATTCGTGGACGCATCGATCGACGATCTGCCGGCTGAAAAAAAAGCGATGTACAACTATCAGCGGCGCTCCAAGGTGCTGGTCAAATCGCTCTAGACGTTTGCCACGCCGATATGGCAGACGAGGCTTCCCGTAGGCGACCCCGCGGCTGCCGGCAAGCAACCGCGGGGGTGCAACCACCGCAAGACGACAGTGTCCGAGCGTAGATGGATCGTCCAGCCGCCGTGCGATGTTCCTGAAGAGAAGGATCGAAATGCCAGCAAGCGTCTGTCAGATGGATCGCGCAACGGTTTAGGATGGCCGGCGCGCCCGAGCCTATAGCGTCCCATCCAGCCGCGAAACGCATCTCCGGCGGATCGCTGCGTGCACGCTTCGTTCTTATGAGCGTGGTCGTGCTGGGCATTACGCTGGTGGCATTTACCTTCAATAGCCTGGATCTGCTCGACGATGCACTGATCGAACAAGCGCGACTGCGCGCTCACCTCACCGGACCGACTTTGAATGCCGCGCTCGCGGGCCCGTTGGCTCGACGCGACTACAGCGCGTTGCACGATATTCTCAATTCGATCCGCACCGACGAAGGCCTGACGTATTTCGTCCTGCAAGATTCCAGCGGTGCCGTCGTCGCTGCCGCGGGGCGTGATGCTGCGAAACCACTGCCGCCGCTCGAAGACGAATTCAGCGCCGCGGACTATCGCTCCGACAGCCGGTTCGACACGCATATTCCGGTGACTTTCGAAGGCAAAGTCTACGGCGACTTGCGCTTCGGCATGTCGACTGTGGTATTCGATCTCGCACGCGCGCAGCTGGTGCGCGGCACGCTGATGATCGGTGCAGCGGCGCTGGGGCTGCTGGTGCTGATCCAGCTCGCACTCGGGACCTGGATCACGCGCAATCTTCGCCGTGTGAGCAGCGCGGGCGAGGCGATGGCCGCGGGGGATCTGTCCGCGCGGGTTGACGTCAAATCACAGGACGAGGTCGGTCAGCTCGGAATTGCATTCAACACGATGGCCGATGCAGTCGCGGCGCGGATCAGCGAAGTGCGTGCGTCCGAAGCCAAGTTTCACGCCATCGCCGATTACAGTTACGGCGTCGAGCTGTGGATCGATCCGCGCGGCAAGTTGCTGTGGATTAATTCGCGCGTGGAGATGCTGACCGGCTACACGGTGGAAGAATGCCATGCGATGCAGGACTTCCCGTTGCCGCTGGTGTCGCCGCACGACTGGAAAACCGTGCGCGAGGCGATTGCCGGCGCGCTGCACGGAACCACCAAACACGACTTCGCCTATCGCGCGCGCCGCAGCGACGGCAGCGAGTTCTGGGCGTCGGCGGACTGGCGCCCGATTTATTCACAGGATGGCACCTACATGGGCTTGCGCCTGTCGGTGCACGATGTGACGGCGCGCCACGAAGCCGAGCACAAGTTGTCCGACACGCTGCGCGAGCTGGAAAAAGCCAACGCGATTCAAAAAGAATATCTGGTGCTCGCCAGCGATGAGCGTGCACGTTTGAACGCGCTGCTCAACGCCATGCACGTCGGCATTTTGTTCGTCGATCGCAATAACCGGGTGATCTATTCCAATCCTGCGTTCGAGCAGACCTGGCTGCTGACCCGCACCAAGACGCGCTTTACCGGCATGGACGCGTCGTCATTGCTGGCCTCACCCAGCGAGGCGCGCACCGAGGACGAGACCGGAATGGGCGATCTGATGCGGCTTGCTACCGACGGCCTGCCTTCGCCGCCATTGGAAATCGAGATGGCGGACGGGCGTTTGATCACGCGCCTGGGCGTACCCGTGCGCGATTCGGCCATGCAGATGGTCGGCTATCTGTGGGTGTTCGAAGACGTCACGCGCGAGCGGCAAACGGCCAATCAAATTCTGTTCTTGGCCGAGCGCGATGCGCTCACCGGCCTCTACAATCGCCACCGTTTCCAGGAAGAGCTGATGCGCATGGTGTCGAGCGGTGAGCGCAGCCGCCGGCGCGTCGCGTTGCTATTTCTGGACATCGACGAATTCAAGCTGGTGAACGACACGTTCGGCCATCGTGCGGGCGATGCGCTGCTGATCCGCGTCGCCGGTGAGGTGTCCGCGCAGGTCCGCCGCAACGAAGTGTTCGCCCGACTCGGCGGCGACGAGTTCGCGATCCTCGCGCCGGATATCTCCTATCAAGAAGCGCAGGCGTTCGCCGAGCGCATCGTGCGCGCGATCGGCCGCATACCGTTCTCGTTCGAAGGCAACAATGTGCGGGTTACCTGCAGTCTGGGCGTCGCCATTTATCCCGATCACGCCACTACCGAAGACGATCTGGTGGCGCATGCGGATACTGCGATGTATCAAGCGAAAGAAGCCGGTAAGAATACCTGGCGCGCGTATCGCGAAGACGCCCAGGCGACGCGCAACATGCTGGCGCAGCTCAACTGGAACGAGCGCATCGAAGAGGCGCTCGAGAATAATCTGCTGCGTCTGCATTATCAGGGCATCTTCCATTGCGAATCGGGCAAGATGAGCCACGTCGAAGCGCTGGTGCGCATGCTCGAGCGCGAGGACCATACTCGTACCATCATGCCTGGGAGCTTCATCCCGGTGGCGGAGAAAACCGGCAAGATCCTCGACATCGATCGGTGGGTAATCGGTGCCTGCGCCGACACCCTGCGGCGGTTCCCCAGCGTGAGCTGCATCGCGCTCAACGTGTCCGGCCGCTCGCTCAACGAATCGACTTTGCCGCGTTTCATCACCGACACGCTCAGGCGCGCCGACGTGGCACCGTCGCGGCTGATCGTCGAGCTTACCGAGACTTCCGCCGTGTCCGATCTGCACGACGCGCAGCGCTTCATCGAATCGCTGCGCGAAGAGGGCGTGCGCGTTTGCCTGGACGACTTCGGCGCCGGCTTCTCGTCGTTCGCCTACCTCAAACATCTGAACGTCGACATGCTGAAGATCGACGGCCAATTCATTCGCGATCTGCCGAGCGACAGCAACAACCAGGTGTTCGTGCGCGCGATCGTCGATGTCGCGCGCGGCTTGAACAAGCAAACCGTCGCGGAATGGGTGGAGGACCAGGCAACACTCGATATGCTGCGGGCTTTCGGCGTCGATCTCGCGCAGGGCTATTACCTGCAATATCCGACGGCACAACATCCCTGGCTCGCCCACCCGCCGCCACGCAGCTACTCCGCAGGCCTATAATTCCGTAGTGGCGACAGCCGCGGCGGAAGCCCTAGCGAACACCGTAGCGAAACCGTAACACTGCGAAGCATCGTTTTCCAGGACAATCCCAATGGCCCGTATGGTGAATTGCGTCAAGCTGCAGCGCGAAGCGGAAGGCCTCGATTTCGCGCCCTACCCCGGTGAGATCGGCAAGCGGATT
This sequence comes from Burkholderiales bacterium, assembly GCA_038240725.1. Lineage (GTDB taxonomy): Bacteria > Pseudomonadota > Gammaproteobacteria > Burkholderiales > SHXO01 > SHXO01. The sequence goes on from JBBRGM010000061.1 coordinate 8,115, forward strand.
TACGACAACGTATCCAAGCAGGCGTGGCAGGCGTGGTTGGAACAACAGAAAATGCTGATCAATGAAAATCGGCTGAGCCTGGCCGATGCTAAGGCGAGAAAATATCTGGAGGAGCAGATGGTGAGTCACTTTTTCGGTACCGGCGCCGATCGCGCCACCGGTTACGTTCCGCCCGACGCGCACTGAACAGTTCGGTATAACGACATTGCGGCGCACAGCGCTGCCGGTAGCACCGGCCTCAGCCACACTGCAGGTCAACCTAATCAAACGCCCAATATGCCGCGCGAGCTCGAAACCGAGCAGCCCGTTCTTACCGATTCGCCGGCGACGCCAGCTATTCGCGTCAAGCGCGAACGTAAGGCGAAAGGCAGCGAAAGCGCGCCGCCGCTGCAATTACTCAACCGCGAGCTCGGGCAACTCGAGTTCAATCGCCGCGTCCTCGCACAAGCGGCAAATCCGAACATTCCGCTGCTGGAGCGGCTGCGCTTTTTGTGCATCGTCAGCAGCAATCTCGATGAATTTTTCGAGATCCGCGTCGCCGGACTGAAGGCGCAGATCGACGAAGGCGCCGATACGCCGGGCGCCGATGGCGTGCCGCCGTCGCTGGTGTTTCGCGAGGTGGCACGCCAAGCGCATGAGTTCGTCGACAATCAGTACGCGCTGTTCAACAACGGCGTCGTGCCGGCACTGGCGAACGAAGGCATCGAGTTCTGGCGCCGAGCGCAATGGACGCCTGCGCAGCGAGAGTGGATTCGCGATCATTTCTTCCGCGAGCTGATGCCGGTGTTGACGCCGATCGGGCTCGATCCCGCGCATCCGTTCCCACGCATTCTGAACAAGAGCCTCAACTTCGCCGTGCAGCTTGCCGGCAAAGACGCGTTCGGCCGCAAGTCCGGTGTCGCGCTGGTGCAGGCGCCACGGGTGCTGCCGCGCGTAATCCGCTTGCCGCAAGACATCGCCGGCTGTCCGCACGGATTTGTCTTCCTGTCGTCGATCATTCACGCGCACGTCGGCGAGTTGTTCTCCGGCATGCAGGTCCTCGGCTGCTACCAGTTTCGCGTGACACGCAACAGCGATCTGTTCGTCGACGAAGAAGAAGTGAAGAATCTGCGCATCGCGCTGCAAGGCGAGCTGCCGGAACGGCGCTTCGGCGAAGGCGTGCGGCTGGAAACTGCGCACGATTGTCCGGCCGACATGACCGAATTTCTGCTGCAGCAATTCGGGCTCGGCACGGACGACTTGTATCAGGTCAACGGTCCGGTGAATCTGGTTCGGCTGATGACGATTGCCGACCAGGTCGATCGGCCCGACCTGAAGTATCGGCCGTTCACACCCGGCATTCCCGGCGCGCTGGTAAAGCGCCCGGACATCTTCAGCGCGATGGCGAAGGCCGACGTACTGCTGCATCACCCATTTCAATCGTTCAAACCCGTCATCAGCTTCATCGAGCAGGCTGCTAAAGATCCAGACGTAGTTGCGATCAAGCAGACGGTGTATCGCACCGGCGCCGACTCCGAGCTGATGCGCATTCTGGTGGACGCGGCCCAACGCGGCAAAGCCATCACCGTGGTGGTTGAGCTGCTTGCACGCTTCGACGAAGAGGCGAACATGAGCTGGGCTTCGCAGCTGGAGGAAGTCGGTGCGCATGTGATTTACGGCATCGTCGGCCACAAGACCCACGCGAAACTCGCGATGGTCGTGCGGCGCGAAGGCGGGCGGCTGCGCCGCTACTGCCATCTGGGCACGGGCAACTATCATTCGCGCACGGCAGTCCTGTACACGGACTTCGGTTTGCTCACCTGCGACGAGGCGATCTGCGATGACGTCAACGATGTGTTCATGCAGCTCACCGGCCTGGGTAAAGCGAGCAAGCTCCGGCATCTGTGGCAGTCGCCGTTCACCATGCATCCGCGGCTGCTGGCTGCGATCAAGCATGAGATCGAGCAGGCCAAAGCGGGCAAGAAGAGCGGCATCATCGCCAAGATGAATGCGCTGCTCGAGCCGGGCATCATCGCGGCGCTGTATGAGGCGTCGACCGCCGGCGTCAAAATCGATCTCATCGTGCGCGGCGTCTGCGCGCTGCGTCCCGGCGTGCCGGGCATGTCGGAGAACATCCGCGTGCGTTCGATCATCGGCCGCTTTCTCGAACATCACCGGATCTATTATTTCGAGAGCACCGGCTCGGTGTATCTCTCCAGCGCCGACTGGATGGATCGCAATTTTTTCCGCCGCATCGAAGTCGCGTTTCCCGTACTCGACAGCAAGCTCAGCAAACGCGTCATCGACGAGGGACTCAAACCGTATCTCGCCGACAATCTGCAGGCGTGGGAGATGCAGCCTGACGGTCATTACGAGCATCTCCAGCCGGCGCGCGGCCCGGGGTATTGCGCGCAGATCGAATTGCTCGAACAGCTCGCCGCACCGCGGCTGATAGACGAGCCGGTCGTGCGCAAACGAAAGGCGAAGCGTAAGCACAAAGGCTGACGTCGTGGCGTTTGAGATCGAGCTCAAGCTCGCGATCGACCCGGCGCAGATCTCGGCTCTCAATCGATTGCCGCTGATTAAATCCGCCGGCGGTACGCGCGCGGCTACCGCGCAAATCTACAGCGTCTATTACGACACGCCGGACAATGCATTGCGCGAAAGCGGCGCGGCCTTGCGATTGCGCCGTGTGCGTTCGCGCTGGATCCAGACCCTGAAGCGCGGCGGCCGCGTGGAAGCGGGGCTGCATCAACGCGAAGAAATCGACACGCCGGTGCCGGCACAGATGCTCAACTTTCCCGCGTTGCAGGCTGCCGGAGGCAATGACGTGCTCGCGGACGCCGCCGTATTGCGCACGATCGCGCCGGTGTTTGTGACCGATTTCAAGCGGACGACGCGGCAACTCGAGCCCCTACCCGGAACACATATCGAGTTTTGCCTCGATCGCGGTTCGATTTCCGGCGGCAATCGGCACGCCGCGATCAGCGAAATCGAGCTCGAGCTCAAGTCCGGCTCGCCCGCCCACATCATCGACTTTGCTCTGGAGCTGGTCCAGCGCGTTCCGCTGCGACTCGAAGCGGCGAGCAAAGCGCAGCGCGGCTATGCGTTGATCGAAGGGCGCGAAGACGCGCCGATGAAAGCAGATACACCTGAGCTGCTGCCGGATTTGAGTGTCGAAGCGGCGTTTCGCACGATCGTGTTCGACTGCGTAAATCATCTGCAAGGCAATGAGCGGGGACTGCGCGAGAACGACGATCCGGAGTATCTGCATCAAGCGCGCGTAGCATTGCGCCGATTGCGATCGGCGTTCACCGTGTTCAAGCCCGCGTTTCCCGGGGTGTTCTTCGCGCAGACGGCGGCTGAGCTGCGCTGGCTCGGCAGCGTGCTCGGTCCGGCACGCGATTGGGATGTGTTCGCCGACGATTCGCTAGCGCGGGTCATCGCCGATTTTCCCGACGAGCCCAGTCTACATGCAGCAGCGGCACATGCTGCCAGCCTGCGCGACAGCAGCCGGCTCGGCGTGCGGGAAGCGGTCGCGTCCAGCCGTTACACTACGCTGCTGCTGCAACTGATCGGCGTGTTTCTGCGCGCACCGTGGGCGCAGACGTCCGATGCGTCGGCGCAGGAACGCGAACGACCGTTGCTCGAGTTTGCCCGGCGCCTGCTCGAGCGCCGGCACGAGTCGGTGCGCAAGCATGGCCGACATCTGCAGCAACTCGACCGTGCAGCGCTGCATCAGTTGCGCATCCGCGTGAAGAAGCTGCGCTACGCGTGCGAATTTCTCGGCTCGCTGTTCGAGAAAAAAGCCGTGCGGCAGTACACGCGCGAGCTGGCCGGACTGCAATCGCTGCTGGGCACGATCAACGATGCGACTACGGCGCAGCGCTTGAGTCAGGCGCTGGCGCAAAGCGAGCACGCGGACTCGCCCGAGGCAGTCGGTCTGCTGCGCGGCTGGCATGCAGCACGTGCAAGCGGCTCGGTAGCGCGATTGCCGCAAGCCTGGAAGCGATTCAAGAGCTGCGAGGTATTCTGGTAGCTGGAAAGGCTCGCGTAATGCGTTTGCCGGTCATAAGAATGCCGGCAACCATCTGTGGAGGACGATCATGGACCTCATTCTCTGGAGACACGCCGAAGCCGAAGATGGCGCGCCCGACATCGCCCGCGAGCTGACCGACAAGGGGCATCGTCAGGCAGATCAGATGGCGCGCTGGCTCAAAGCGAGGCTTCCCAAGCACACGCAGATTCTCGTTAGTCACGCGACCCGCGCGCAGCAGACCGCCCATGCACTGACTTCGCAATTCGAGACTTCGCCGGAGATCGGACCCGGCGCATCGCGCTCGGCGCTGCTCGCGGCGGCGCGATGGCCTGATCACGGCGGCGCCGTGCTGCTGGTCGGTCATCAGCCGACCCTAGGCCAGGTTGCAGCCTGGCTGCTATCCGGTAGCGCCGCTGAATGGAGCATCAAGAAGGGCGCCCTCTGGTGGTTCACCCAGCGCAGCGCTGACGAGCATGTCGTGTTACGAGCGGCGTTATCGCCGGATCTGGTGTAGTGCGAGGCGACCATGCGATGCGCAACATTCGTCGCTTGTTCTTCGCGGCCGCTTACAACGCCATCGATGTTCGGTAGCGGCCGGTCTACTTTATACGTTGTTCGGCATGATGTTCCCCGCGGCGGCGATGAGCCTGCGCTCGGTGTCGTAATCGGAAATGCGCTGCGGTTGCGCGCGCTCATGTTGTAGAGCGCTTGCGTATCGCGTATCTCGCCGGATCACGCGGCGCCTGCACGCGTTTTAGATTTTCTTTCGCTGTTCGATCACTTGCGCCATCTCGACCGCGTTGGCATCGCCGGCTACGCGCAATCCCCTAACGACACCGGTCTGATCGAGCGCAGTGCGGTTTTGACTGACCTTCCATTTGCCGACCAGCTTGGCGATCGGCACTTCGATGCCGACGATTGCGCCCAGTTGCGTTTCGATGAACGAGTCCGGCGCATCTCGCATTTTCCACGGCTGCGGCTGAGCCGACTCGTGACGATCGGTCAGCTTGGATACAAAATCGCGCAGCCAGTCGCGATCGTCGATCGGCTGCAAGCTGCCATATGCGTGCACGACGATGTAGTTGAACGTCGGGACGACCTTGCCGGTTTCCTGTTTGCTGGGATACCAGTTGGGCGTGATGTAGGTTTGCGCGCCCTGAAATACGATGAGCGCCTGCACGTCTTTGGAGAAATCACGCCACACCGGATTCGCGCGCGCGACATGGCCGCGCAACGTCCCGAACGGCGATGGCGCCGGGTCGATCTCGAACGGGATATGGTTCGCGTTGAGCCCGTCGGAGCCGAGCGTCACCAGCATGCCGAGTGGCCGCGCATGGATGAGTTGATAAAGAACGTCGAGGCGTGTTTCTTCGAATTGGGTCGGTAGATACATGCAGCTAACCTGCGCACTGAAGTGACGATGCGATCCAAGGATAGCACCGGCGCTGATGCCGATGTTTCGCGTCGGCTTTGCGTTGTCGCCGGTTCGCGCCAGGCTCGAGGTCGTTTAGAATTGCGACCATGGAACAATCGCTCGCACTCGGAACCGGCCGCGCCGTCGCGCGCACCGACGCCGCCTCTCGCAAACAAGTTGCCTCGTGGCTGTTGATCTGTTGCGCTCTGGTGTTTGCAATGGTGGTCGTGGGCGGCGTGACCCGGCTCACGCATTCCGGGCTTTCCATCGTCGAATGGCAGCCGCTGATCGGCGCCGTACCGCCCCTCAATGCCGAGCAATGGGATACCGTATTCCAGAAGTATCAGCAGACCCCGCAGTACTTGCAGGTCAATCACGGAATGTCTTTGGACGAATTCAAAGGCATTTTCTGGTGGGAGTACGTACACCGGCTGCTGGGACGCGCAATCGGCGTGGCGTTCCTGATCCCGCTGCTGTATTTCGCGATTCGCGGCAAGCTCGACGTGCCTTTGGCTGCGCGGCTTGCCGGCATCTTCGTGCTCGGCGGTCTGCAGGGTGCGCTCGGCTGGTACATGGTCAAAAGCGGCTTGATCAATGACCCGCACGTGAGCCAGTTTCGTCTGACCGCTCATTTGGGACTGGCGTTCCTGATCTTCGCTGCGATGTTTTGCACCGCGCTCCGCATCCTCGCACCGCACGCGTCGCCCACGGATCCGGTTCGACGGCGGCTCAAGCGCTGG
>JBBRGM010000062.1:0-14261 GCA_038240725.1 Burkholderiales bacterium
CTCGCCGGGCGCGTGAGCGGCGATTCGACCGTGGCGTACGCGTGGGCGTATTGCATGGCGGCCGAAGGCGCTGCACAGACAACGCCCCCGGACCGCGCGCTGTGGCTGCGTGCACTGCTGCTCGAGCGCGAGCGCATCGCGAATCATCTCGGCGATCTCGGCGCGCTGGGTAACGACGCGGGACTGGCAGTTGCCCTCGCGCAGTTCTCGCGGCTGAAGGAAGACCTGCTGCGGCTCAATCAATCTTTGTTCGGGCACCGCTATTTAATGGACGCGATCGTACCCGGCGGCGTTGCAAGCGATATCGATGCTGCCGGCAGTGCAGCGCTGCGCGCGCAAGGGACGTCGCTGCGCGCGCAAGTCGATATGCTCCACGCGGTGTACGACGAGCACCCCGGCTTGCAGGATCGCTTCGTCGGTGCCGGCCGCGTGACACCGGACCTCGCCGAGCAGCTTGGGCTATGCGGACTGGCGGGCAGGGCGAGCGCGCTGCCCTACGATTTGCGCGCGCAGATTCCATCGCGGCCGTACGACGGTCTGACTGTGCGGATGGCGACGCATCGCAGCGGCGACGTCGCCGCGCGCGTGTCCGTTCGCTTTGAAGAAATTCTCGAATCGATCGCGCTGTGCTGGGAAATCCTCGAGCGCATGCAGCCCGGCGCAGTGCGCGTCGAGCTGCCGACGCCGGCGGCAGGCAGCGTCGGGCTCGGCTGGGTCGAGGGCTGGCGCGGCGAAGTGATGATCGCGCTGGAAACCGGCGCGGACAATGCATTGCGCCGCGTGCATCCGCACGATCCATCGTGGCAGAACTGGCCGCTCCTCGAGCACGCGGTCATCGGCAACATCGTTCCCGATTTTCCGCTGATCAACAAGTCGTTCAATTTGTCGTACAGCGGAGTGGACCTGTGAGCCGGCACGCGGCAAGTGTGAGCCGGCGAGCGCCAACGAAAGGTGCATCGTGTATCGGCTCCTGAAGAAGCTTGCCGTCGACGGCATTCTCACCGAGCCGCCGCCGCGTCCCGACGAAGACCTGCGCGTGCTGCAGCAGCGCATCCACGCCGATGTGCTGCGCTGGTTCGACGGTGCGCTGACGATTCGCCACGTCGATGCCGGTTCGTGCAACGGCTGCGAGCTCGAGATCAACGCACTGAACAATCCGTACTACAACCTCGAAGGGCTCGGCATCCGTTTCGTCGCGAGTCCGCGCCACGCCGACATGCTGCTGGTGACCGGCCCGGTGTCGCGCCACATGGAGACAGCGTTGCGCAAAACCTACGCGGCAACGCCTGGTCCGAAGCTCGTCGTCGCGATCGGCGAGTGCGGCTGCAACGGCGGTGTGTTCGGCGAAACGTATGCGAGCTGCGGTCGCGTGTCGAACGTCATACCGGTCGACGTCGCGGTGCCCGGCTGTCCGCCGTCTCCCGTCGCGATCATGAGCGGAATCCTGACCGCCATCGCGCTGCATGTGAAGAAAGAGCCGCATGTCTGAATGCACGGTACGCACGGCTGCGTGTAATGGGCATCGGTAGACCTGCATGACGCTCCTGCAAAAACTCGATCAATACGAAAAGCTGCTGCGGCTGGACAAGCCGATCGGCATTCTGCTGCTGCTGTGGCCGACGTTGTGGGGATTGTGGATCAGCGCTGCGGGGGCACCGCATTGGAAAGTCGTCTGGATTTTCGTAGTCGGCACGGTGCTGATGCGCTCAGCCGGTGTGGCGATAAATGACTTTGCCGATCGCAACTTCGATGGGCTCGTCGCACGCACGCGCAATCGTCCGGTCGCCACCGGCGCGGTGCAGCCGAAGGAAGCGTTGATCATCGCGGCTGTGCTTGCGCTGATCGCGTTTGTGCTGATTTTGCCACTCGGCCGACTGGTGATCGCGCTGTCGTTCTGTGCGCTGTTTCTCGCGATTACCTATCCGTTCTGCAAACGTTTTTTCGCACTGCCGCAGGCGTATCTCGGCATCGCGTTCGGCTTCGGTATCCCGATGGCGTTCGCTGCACACACGCATCGCGTACCCGCGCTGGCCTGGCTGCTGGTGCTGGCGAACATATTTTGGACGCTGGCCTACGATACCGAATATGCGATGGTCGACCGCGAGGACGATCGCAAGATCGGAATCCGCACTTCGGCTATTCTGTTCGGCCGCTGGGACGTCGCGGTCGTCATGCTGTGCCACGCCGCATTCCTGCTACTGCTGGCCGGCATCGGCCGGCATCTGCAATTCGGCTGGATGTATTACGCGGCGCTGGCTGCGGCGGCGGGGTTGATCGGCTATCAGCACACGCTGATTCGCGAGCGCGATCCTGCCCGCTGCTTTCGCGCATTTCTCGACAACAACTGGGTCGGCGGCGTGATCTTCGCGGGAATCGTATTGAGCTATCTGCAGACATCGGCGAGCGGGTGAGCCCGCTTCGGCGGTTTCGCGCACGTCGTCCGAGAGGAGCGCACAAGTGGATCTGGGTTTAACCGGCAAAGTCATATTGATCACCGGCGGCAGCAAAGGCATCGGGCTGGCTTGCGCAAAGGCGTTCGCGAGCGAAGGCGCAAAGGTCGCCATCGCATCGCGCGATCAGACCAATCTGGATCGCGCGTCAGCCGAGGTCGGCGGCCTGCTCGCGCTGGCCGCGGACTTCACCCAAGCGGGGGCAACCCACGATCTGGTGCGAGCGGTCGAGGAAAAACTCGGACCGGTGGATGTGCTGGTCAATTCTGCGGGCGCCGCCAAACGCTATCTTCCAGAGAATCTGGATGCCGACGCGTGGCATGCCGCGATGGATGCAAAGTACTTTACTTATATCCACGCGATGGACGCCGTGCTCGGCGGCATGTCGCGCCGTGGCAGCGGTAACGTGGTGAACATCATCGGCATGGGCGGCAAGTCGCCGAGCTCGATTCATCTGCCGGGCGGGGCGGCGAATTCTGCGTTGATGCTGGCGACGACCGGTCTCGCACAGGTGCATGGGCCGCGCGGCATTCGCATCAACGCGATCAATCCGGGCGCCACGCTGACCGACCGCGTGCGCGAAGCGCTGCAGCTCGAAGCTTCGGTGCGCAAAACCAGCGAAGCAGAAGTGCTCGCACAGGGCCAGGCGCGGGTGCCGCTGCGTCGCTACGCCACGCCGGAGGATATCGCGAGCGTGGCGTTGTTTCTCGCATCGGACCGAGCGAGCTACGTCACCGGTGCGATCATTCCCATGGACGGCGGCGCCACCGCCGTGATCTGAGCGCGTGACTATCCAGTATCACGACCTGCGCGATTTCATCGCTCAACTCGAGAAGCAGGGCGAGCTCAAACGCATCGCGATTCCGGTATCGCCGAAGCTGGAAATGACCGAGATCTGCGATCGCGTTTTGCAGCAGGGCGGACCGGCACTGCTGTTCGAGAATCCGATCGGCTTCGACATTCCGGTGCTCGGCAATTTGTTCGGTACACCCAAACGCGTTGCGATGGGGATGGGACAGGAATCGGTCGCGGCGCTGCGCGAAGTCGGCAAGCTGCTCGCGTATTTGAAAGAGCCGGAACCGCCGAAAGGCTTGCGCGACGCGTGGGACAAATGGCCGGTGCTGCGGCGGGTGCTGGATATGGCGCCGAAAGAACGCTCGAGCGCGCCGTGTCAAGACATCGTCTGGGAAGGCAGCGATGTCGACCTTTCGCGCTTGCCGATTCAGACGTGCTGGCCGGGCGATGCGGGTCCACTGATTACCTGGGGATTAACGGTCACGCGCGGTCCGCTGAAGTCGCGCCAGAACTTGGGCATTTATCGCCAGCAGGTGCTCGCGCGCGACAAGGTAATCATGCGCTGGCTCGCGCATCGCGGCGGCGCACTGGATTTTCGCGATCATTGTCTGGCGCATCCCGATCAGCCGTTTCCGGTCGCGGTCGCACTCGGCGCCGATCCCGCAACGATTCTCGCAGCAGTCACGCCGGTGCCGGATACATTGGGCGAATATCAATTCGCCGGCTTGCTGCGCGGCTCGCGTACCGAGCTGGTCAAATGCATCGGCTCGGATCTGCAAATGCCCGCGAGTGCCGAGATCGTGCTCGAAGGCTACATCCAGCCCGGTGAAGTCGCGCTCGAAGGTCCGTTCGGCGATCACACCGGCTATTACAACGAGCAGGAATCGTTTCCGGTCTTCACGATCGAGCGCATCACCATGCGCCGCGAGCCGATCTATCACAGCACGTACACCGGCAAGCCGCCGGACGAGCCGGCGATTCTCGGCGTCGCGCTGAACGAGGTGTTCGTGCCATTGTTGACCAAACAGTTTCCGGAGATCGTCGACTTCTATCTGCCGCCGGAAGGCTGCAGCTATCGGCTGGCCGTAGTCAGCATGCGCAAGCAGTTTCCTGGACACGCGAAGCGCGTGATGTTCGGTATCTGGTCGTTTCTGCGGCAGTTCATGTACACGAAAATTATCATCGTGGTGGATGACGACATCGACGTGCGCAACTGGAAAGAAGTGATCTGGGCGATGACCACACGGGTCGATCCCGCGCGCGATATGGTGACGGTGGAAAATACACCGATCGACTATCTCGATTTCGCGAGTCCGGTCGCCGGCCTGGGATCGAAGCTCGGCATCGACGCGACCAACAAATGGCCCGGCGAGACCACGCGCAACTGGGGCAAAGCGATTGCGATGGATGCGCAGGTCAAGGCGCGTGTGGACGCGCTCTGGAAAGATTTACGGATTTAGAGAACTGGATTTAGAGAACTGTCGGCGCACCGGTCGCTGACGAAACTGGTCGAGGACGAAAAAAAAGGGCCGGCGCAAAGCCGGCCCTTCAACCCCTTACATCTACAACCCCTACAACTCTTTACAACCCCGTAGAACCCAATTAGAAGCGGAACAGCCCACTCACCGAATACATGTTGATGTTGGTTTGTCCTGTGCTCGCATCGTCGCCGATCGTCGAGAAACGCTCAACTTCTGCTCGCATGCCGAAGGCATCGGTAAACATGTATTCCAGTCCGACACCGAACGCGCCATTGATTCCGTTATCGCTCGCCGAAGCCACGCCCGAGGCGCCGTCGGCATTGAATTTCGTGCTCCAGCGAATTGCGCCGATCCGGCCGATAAAGCTCAATCGGTCGAGCAGCGGTGCGGTAATGACGATGCCCGCATAAGGCCCGCGCGCCTTGAATTCGATGTTGCCGCCGGATGCGGTCTTGATCGTGCCTTTGCCGAAATCGTAGTAACCGAGCTCGACGCCGAAGTATCGGATGAATTGATAGCCCGCGAAGCCTTTCTTCGCGAAGCCCTTGTTGTCGCAGGTCGTCGTCGTGACGCCTCTGGCCGGCAGGGTGTTATTACAGACGTTGGACAGGTCCAGCATGCTCGAGACGCCGGCACTGCCGCCCACGTAAAAGCCGGACATTTTCTGCTGTGCAAAAGCGTTCGATGCGCCTAGTGCCAGGACGGCGACGAGGACGCTCGCGAATGCGCCCATCCTCGGGTGATTGAATGCCATGAAACGTCTCCCAGCTAATAAGGCTTTGAAGAAGTTGGTCCAACAGCTTGACCAGACACCTTACTTCGGCAGGCTTGGTATAAAGTTGAGGGCTGCAGCGTGTTACCGCTTGAAAAACGCTAACTCGCCGTTTCGCTTAAGGATTCGGCGGCGGATTGAATGCGGGCACAGGCGACATGCGGCAGCCCGATTCGCGAATCCCGAGGGAACCGGACGGCGCACCTCCGCTCTCACAACAATGGCCAGTTCTCCGAAAGTCGACAGACGCGCACCGCACTCGGCGCAACCGGATGAGTAATCGGCTCGCGCAAGAAACCAGTCCGTATCTCCAGCAACACGCCGACAATCCGGTCGACTGGTATCCGTGGGGTGCGGAGGCGCTGGGCAGGGCGCAGCAGGAGAACAAACCGATCCTGCTCTCGGTCGGCTATTCCGCGTGCCACTGGTGTCACGTGATGGCGCACGAGTCGTTCGAAGATCCAGCGGTCGCCGCCGTCATGAATCGCAATTTCGTGAACATCAAGGTCGATCGCGAAGAGCGCCCGGACCTCGACCAGATCTATCAGAGCGCGCATCACATGCTGAGTCAGCATGCCGGCGGCTGGCCGCTGACCATGTTCCTGGCGCCGGATCAGCGTCCGTTCTTCAGTGGCACCTATTTTCCCAAGACCGCGCGCTACAACCTGCCGGGCTTTGCCGATCTGCTGGAAAAAATAGCCGCTGCTTATCGCGAGCAACCGGACGCCATCGCGGCACAGAGCGAAAGTCTCGCAGGACTGTTCGCGCGCAGCGCGCCCGCGGCCCCTGCGGCTGATCTGCAGTTGTCGCCCGCGCCGGTTGCAGACGCGCTGAGCGAGCTCAATCGAATCTTCGATCCGGTGCACGGCGGTTTTGGCGGCGCGCCGAAATTTCCACATCCCGCCGAGTTGGAATTGTGTTTGAGCGAGGGCGTGCGCAGCGGCGATTCGCGTGCCGCGGATAACGCGTTATTCACGCTGCGTAAGATGGCGGAGGGCGGCATCTACGATCACCTCGGCGGCGGCTTCTCGCGCTACAGCGTCGATCAGCAATGGATGATTCCGCATTTCGAGAAGATGCTGTACGACAATGGGCCGCTGTTGCGCCTGTGCGCCCATGCCTGGCTGATCACCGCCGATACGCTGTTTGCTCGCGTGTGCGAACAGACCGCCGGCTGGGTCATGCGCGAGATGCAGGCGCCGGAAGGCGGCTACTACTCATCGCTCGATGCCGATTCCGAACACGAAGAAGGCAAGTTCTACGTCTGGTCGCGCGAGGCGCTGCGCGAGATTCTGAGCGAGACCGAATACGCACTGGTGGCGGCGCACTACGGCGTCGACCACCCGCCCAACTTCGAAGGCAGGCATTGGCATCTGCGTGTGGTGCAACCGCTGGCGCAGATTGCCGCCGTTCTCGGCGTCCCACTGAAAGGGGCACAGGTGCAACTCGATGTCGCACGCGCAAAGCTTCTCGCGGCGCGCGAGGGTCGCGTCCGTCCGGGGCGAGACGAGAAGATTCTGACCTCGTGGAACGCGCTGATGATCCACGGCATGGCGCGCGCCGGCCGCGCCTTCGGACGTCAGGACTGGATCGACTCCGCTCGCCGCGCGCTGGATTTCGTACGCACGCAGCTTTGGCGCAAGCGTCGTTTGCTCGCTACATATAAGGATGGCAAAGCGCACTTGAATGCGTATCTGGACGATCACGTGTTCTTGCTGGCCGCCTTGCTCGAGATGATGCAGACGCAGTATCGCGTGGACGATCTGCAGATGGCTCGTGAGCTCGCCGATGCCGTGCTCGATCGCTTCGAAGATCGCGCAGCCGGTGGATTTTTCTTCACGTCATCCGATCACGAACAGCTGATCCATCGCCCGAAACCCGGCCCCGACAATGCCACGCCGTCGGGCAACGGCATTGCCGCGCTGACGCTTCAGCGCCTCGGTCATCTGCTCGGCGAGCCCCGCTATCTGGAATCCGCCGAACGCGCATTGCGATTGTTTTTTCCCGAGATGCAGCGGCACGCCAGCGCGTACGCCTCCCTGTGCGCGGCCGTTTCGGAGTACGCCAAGCCACCCGCGATCGCCATCCTGCGCGGCAGCAACGCGCAGCTCGAAGACGCCGCGCGCGCGCTTGCGAAGCAATACTTCCCAGCGACTTTGACCCTCGCGTTGGCGGATGACGAAGCCGGCCTGCCCGACGCGATGAACAAGCCGCACCGTCCGGGTGTCAACGCCTGGGTTTGCCACGGCGTTAGTTGCCTGCCGCCGATTCAGGATCTGGCTGAGCTCGCGAAGATCCTGGCGAACGGGAAGTGAACGTCGGCACGACGGACGAGTCGAAATCAACGCTCGGCGCGACTCGCACGCCGCGATGGCGCGAATGAAACAGCATTTGCATCGACTGTCGTAACGGAGTCGAGTTTGCAAAGCCCGCGGAAGCCATTAGAATTGCGGGCGCTTCGAACAACGCAATGGAGAGGATTCCTTAGATGAAAAACGTTTTGATCGCTGTTGCCTGTACGGCGGGTCTGATGATTGGCGGTGCTGCGAAGGCGGAACCGGATGCGGCGAAAGCCAAAGCGCTTGCGCAGAAATACAACTGCCTGGCCTGTCATGCGGTCGACAAGAAGCTGGTGGGACCGGCGTATGTCGAAGTCGCGAAGAAATACAAAGGCGACAAGGGCGCTGAAGACAAGCTCATCAGCAAGGTCAAGAGCGGCGGCAGCGGCGTTTGGGGTGCGATTCCAATGCCGCCGAACAACGTGCCGGACGCGGACGTCAAGACGCTCGTCGAGTGGGTTTTGTCGCTCTCGTAAGCGTGGTCCAGTGAGCAAAAAAGCCGGCTATATGCCGGCTTTTTTCTTGTCTGGCAGCGCCATCGACATAGCCGCGCGTTTGACAACTCGTTGACGAGGCGGAATAATCCGCCCGACAACTCGCGCATAAGAAGCGTCGAGACGGCGCCATCGAGATGTCCTTTGCATTAATCCCGCGATCCACCGCCTAGCTGAAGGGGTAAAACTATGAAGAAGGGTCCTCTGTCCGTTCACCTCAACACGCTGGCTGTCGCTGCAGCGGCCACCGCGCTGCTCGCGCTTACCGGATGCGGCAGCAAAGATGAGGCAGTCAAGATCGGACATGCCGGTCCCCTCACCGGGCCGATCGCACATCTCGGCAAGGACAATGAAAACGGCGTGCGGCTCGCCCTCGATGAAGCGAATGCGGCGGGCGTCACGTTAGGCGGCAAAAAGATCAGCTTCGCGATGTTGAGCGAAGACGATCAGGCGGACCCGAAGCAAGGCACGATCGTCGCGCAAAAACTGGCGGATGCGAAAGTCGCCGGCGTTATCGGTCACCTGAATTCGGGTACCACGATCCCCGCCTCCAAGATCTACCATGACGCAAACATCCCGCAGATCTCGCCCTCGGCCACCAACGTGACCTACACGCATCAAGGCTTCAAAAATGCGTTTCGCGTGATGGCTAACGACGCGCAGCAGGGCAAAGTGCTGGGCGAATACGCGGTGAACAAGCTCGGCGCCAAAAGCATAGCGATCATCGACGACCGCAGTGCGTACGGTCAGGGTCTGGCTGACGAGTTCGAGAAAGCAGCGAAAGCTGCGGGCGGACAGATCGTCACGCGCGAATTCACCGGCACCGACAAAACCGACTTCAACGCCATTCTTACCAGCATCAAGGGCCGCAAACCGGATCTGATTTTCTACGGCGGTATGGATGCGCAGGCCGGTCCGATGATGAAGCAGATCAAGAATCTCGGTGTCGATGCGAAATTCCTGGCGGGCGACGGCTCGCAGACGACCGAGTTTCTCAAGCTCGCGGGCGATGCGGGCGAGGGCGCATTCGCTTCCTCACCCGGGCTGCCGCTGGACAAGATGCCGGGCGGCAAAGCGTTCGCCGACAAATACAAAGCCAAGTTCAACATCGACATTCAGCTCTATGCGCCGTATGCATACGACGCCACACAGGTCATGTTGGAAGCGATGAAGAAGTCCGACTCCACCGACCCGGCGAAATATCTGCCCGCGCTTGCGGGCATGTCCCACCAAGGCGTAACCGGCAACGTCGCATTTGATGAGAATGGCGACATCAAAGGCGGCAGCATAACGCTGTATCAAGTCAAAGGCGGCAAGTGGGAATTTCTCGAGACGGTCGGCGGCTGATGCACGGCACGCGGTCCGCGGCAGCAGCATCGCAGCGGCACCGGATCAGGGCCCGATGAATGGAAGATCAGAAACGGCGCTTGCGAGAGCGCCGTTTTTTTTTGCGCGTTGCCATGATCGGTGTACATTGGGTCGAGCAAAACGATAACGCCGCTTTTGTCGGCGCACATCGGTTTGCAGTAGACCTATCTGGTCAAAGCGCGGTCACACGCATGGTCGTTCTCCACTAGGCCGGGCTTTTCTATGACGTCGTTTCGGCATTATCGCCTCGTAAACCAGCAGCGCGCAGCGGTGGGATACGCGTCTCACCGCCCACCGGACAGCGGCGCGCAGATGCCGGAATTTCGCGCAGCCTGATGGACATCTTCCTGCAGCAGATCGTCAATGGCCTCGTGCTGGGCAGCGTCTATGCGCTGGTCGCGCTGGGCTACACGATGGTCTACGGCATCCTCGGCTTGATCAATTTTGCGCACGGCGAAGTGGTGATGGTGGGCGCGCTCACCGCGCTCTCCGTCGTCAACGCATTGATGAGCGCGCATGTCGGCGTCCCCGCGCCCGTCATCGGCGTGGCCGCACTGATCGTCGCGCTAAGCGTATGCATGGCGCTGGGATTTCTCATCGAACGCGTAGCTTATCGTCCGCTGCGCCGTGCGCCGCGACTCGCACCGCTGATCACGGCAATCGGCGTCTCTATCGTGCTGCAAACGCTGGCGATGATGATCTGGGGACGCGGCTACCACACGGTGCCGCCGATCATCGCGCCGACGCCGCACAGCTTCGGCGGCGCCACGATCACCAGCGTGCAGATCCTGATCATCGTCGTGTCGGCGCTCATCATGGTTGGCCTGCTCTGCCTGGTGCACTTCACGCGCCTCGGACGCGCCATGCGCGCGACCGCGGAAAATCCCGTGGTCGCCGGTCTCATGGGCGTCAACATCAACCGCATCATCTCCGCGACTTTTCTGATCGGATCCGCACTGGCGGCAGTCGCGGGCGTTCTGGTCAGCAGCAACTACGGCATTGCGCACTACTACATGGGCTTCGTCCTCGGCCTGAAGGCGTTCACGGCCGCGGTGCTAGGCGGCATCGGCAATCTCGCCGGCGCGATGCTGGGCGGCTTGCTGCTCGGTCTCATCGAAAGTTTCGGCGCGGGCTACATCGGTCAGATCACAGACCTGTGCCAATTCGGATTTCTGCTGCACGCCTCCGGTGAGATCGCACAGCGATGTTCGGGAAACTCGTCGTTGCCGCTGTTCGGCAGCAACTATCAAGACGTGTTTGCGTTCCTCGTGCTGGTCCTGGTGCTCGTGTTTCGTCCGACCGGGCTCATCGGCGAACGCGTCGCGGAGCGCGCGTGAGCCGTTTGCGGATGAGGCGGCTGCAACGGCTTCTGGAGGATCCGCGCGGCCGGTGGATCAGTCTGGTGGTTGTGATCGTGCTGCTCAGCGTGCTGCCGTTCGCGATCGAGGCGTCGGTCGGACGCACCTGGGTTCGCATCCTCGATCTCGCGCTGTTGTACACGATGCTCGCGCTCGGTTTGAACATCGTGGTCGGTTTCGCCGGTCTGCTCGATCTGGGCTACGTCGCGTTCTACGCGGTCGGCGCGTACAGCTACAGCCTGCTCGCATCGACCCACTTCGGCATCCATCTTCCGTGGTGGCTGTTGCTGCCGATCGGCGCTGCCACGGCTGCATTTTTCGGCGTGCTGCTGGGTGCGCCGACCTTGCGGCTCCGTGGCGATTATCTGGCGATCGTGACGTTGGGCTTCGGCGAGATCATTCGCATCGTCATCACCAATCTGAACGCGCCGATCAACATCACCAACGGACCGCAAGGCATCAACATGGTCGATCCCGTGACGATGGGCGGCGTCTCGTTCGGCAAGACCTCGACCTTGCTCGGCATCTCGTTTCCAGGCACGCACCTGCATTATTATTTGCTGCTGGTGCTGACCGCCATCACTATTTTCATCTGCACCCGGCTGGAGGATTCGCGCATCGGCCGCGCATGGGTCGCCATTCGCGAAGACGAGATTGCCGCGCAAGCGATGGGCATCAACACGCGCAACGTCAAGCTGCTCGCGTTCGCGATGGGTGCTACGTTCGGCGGCGTCGCGGGCGGATTGTTCGCAAGTCTGCAGGGCTTCGTGAGTCCGGAGAGTTTCCAACTGTGGGAATCGATCACCGTGCTATGCATGGTCGTTCTGGGCGGCATGGGGCATGTATCCGGTGTCGTGCTCGGCGCACTGTTGCTGGCGATTCTTCCCGAGCTGTTGCGTCATACGGCAACGCCGGTGCAGCAGCAACTGTTCGGCAAAGTTATTCTCGATCCGGAAAGTCTTCGCCTGCTTCTGTTCGGCTTAGCGCTGATACTGGTGATGCTGCTGCGGCCGGCGGGACTGTGGCCATCGCGTACGCGCCGCCGCGAGCTCACATCCGCACGCGCACCCGGCACCGTTTGAATCGACGCCAGCATGGCATTACTCGAAGCGCGCGGTATCCAAAAAGCATTCGGCGGCCTGGTTGCGCTCAGCGAGGTTTCCCTTACGATCGAGCCGCGCGAAATCTACGGCTTGATCGGACCGAACGGCGCCGGCAAAACGACGCTGTTCAACGTCCTCACCGGATTGTACAAACCGGACGCGGGCGCGGTCGTGTTTGCCGACGCGGATATCACCGCAAAACCATCCAATCGCATTGCCGAAGCGGGCATTGCGCGCACGTTTCAGAACATTCGGTTGTTCGCCAACATGACGGCGATCGAGAACGTGATGGTTGGGCGGCATCTGCGCACGAAGGCGGGACCGATCGGTGCGATCCTGCGTAATCGAGGCACGCGCAACGAAGAGGAGGCCATCCGCCGCCGCGCCGAAGAGCTGCTCGAATACGTCGGGGTGGCGCCGCACGCACACGCACTCGCGAAAAATCTTGCATACGGCGACCAGCGGCGTCTCGAGATCGCGCGCGCACTCGCAACCGATCCGAAATTGCTGGCGCTGGATGAACCTGCAGCCGGAATGAACGCTACCGAGACCGCGTCGTTGCGCGGTCTCCTGCAGCAGATCCGCAACGACGCAGTGACGATCCTGTTGATCGAGCACGACGTAAAGCTCGTCATGGGATTGTGCGATCGCGTCGCGGTGCTCGACTACGGCAAGAAGATCGCCGAAGGCGCGCCGGCGCAAGTGCAACGCGACCCGCTCGTCATCGAAGCGTATCTTGGCGGCGCTCTGCCATGACGTTGCTCGAAATCGAAGGCTTGAAGATCGCGTACGGCGGCATCAACGCCGTCAAGGGAATCGACCTCACCGTGCGCGAGGGCGAGGTCGTTGCACTGATCGGTGCCAACGGCGCGGGCAAAACCTCGACGTTGAAAGCAATCTGCGGCATTCTGGTGCCCGCCGCCGGCCGCGTGACTTACGCGGGCGCCGACATTACCGGCGCGCCGTCGTACACGCTGGTGGAGCGCGGTCTGGCGCTGGTGCCGGAAGGCCGGCAGGTATTCGGCCGCTTGACGGTGGCAGAAAATCTCGCGATGGGTGCTTACGCGCGCAACGACAACGCTGCGATCAAGCAAGATCTGCAGCGGGTCTACGAGTTGCTGCCGCGGCTGCGAGAACGCAATCGGCAGACCGCCGGCACACTCTCCGGCGGCGAGCAGCAGATGCTCGCGATCGGCCGCGCGCTGATGAGCGCACCGAAACTACTGCTGCTCGACGAGCCGAGCATGGGATTGGCGCCGCTGATGGTGCAGCGAATCTTCGAGACAATCCGCAAAGTCGCAGAGCAAGGCGTGACCGTGCTGCTGGTGGAACAGAACGCCAAGCTCGCACTGGAGTTGAGTAGACGCGGCTACGTGATGGAGAGCGGCAGCATCACTTTGCAGGGCGATTGCGCCACGTTGCTGTGCGACCCGCAGGTGAGGCAGGCCTATCTAGGTGAATGAGCCGCCGCCACCGCGCTTCATCTCCGCGGGCGAAGCGCTCACCGATTTCATTCGCGTTGATAGTGATGAGTGGCGTTCACGTCCCGGTGGCGCCGGGTGGAATGTCGCGCGCGTAGTCGCTGCTCTCGGGATTCCCAGCGCGTTCGCCGGCGGCATCAGCGATGACCGATTCGGCGATGAGCTGCTGGCGTCGAGCCAGCGCGCCGGATTGGACACGCGCTTTCTGCAGCGACACGCAAAGCCGCCATTGCTGGCGATGGTGCATGCAACTGCGCCGCCGGAATATACGTTCATCGGCGATGACAGCGCGGATCTGTATTTCGCACCGGCGCGTTTGCCGTCTGGATGGCTGGAGGCGGTCGAATGGGTACATTTCGGCGGCATCAGCCTGACCCGCGAACCGTTGCGAAGCACCTTGCTGGCGCTGCTCGATGCGGTCGTCGCTGCGGGCAAGTGCGTGAGCTACGACCCCAATTTTCGTAACGCCATGAATGAGGATTACGACCGAACTTTGCGCTATGTCGCCGAGCGCGCGAACCTGATCAAAGTATCGGAAGACGATCTCATCGGTCTGTTCCGCACATCCGATGCAGCGCACGCGTTGAAACGACTCCGCGCGATGAACCCGGTGGCGATGA
>JBBRGM010000063.1:0-14217 GCA_038240725.1 Burkholderiales bacterium
CACGCTTGCCGGGGGATACGGGACACAGTCGGAAATGGAAGTGGTTCTGCGCCGCGCTGACCCCGGGCTCCTTCTCGAAGAGCTGCTTAGCAGCCAACACGCCCCTCGCATCCCTAGTAGAAAGAAGACCGCGAATCGGGCTGAGAACTTCATTGAGATAACGCTCTCCTGGCTCGAACCCGAGTCGCTTCTCACCCCAATCAGGCAAGTCCCAGTCGTGGAGCTTCGGATCGCTGCTGATCTGGATAAAAATCGGGGTTACTTTGTCGCCAAGGATCCTATGGGCACCTCTTACGATCTGCAGAGCTGTTACGGCACCGAAGTTCTCGAAATAGCCGCCATCGATGATGCGGCCAGTGGATATGCCATTTTTCTTCATCGTCCCGGCGGGCGAAACATAAGTAAAGCGCGCGCTATTGAGAACAGCCGTCGCTACCGACACATCGCTATCAACCTGCTCGAAGAAGTCGTACGCATCTACAAACACGGAGTTGTCGATCTTGACGTTGCTGGTGATCACGCGCTTGCCGCTACCCACGTCGGTTCCATTGAGAAAAAGAGCAGGCAGCGCCCCTTGACGAGGGCTGGGCGCTGCAAGCACCGTGTTGTATGCGCGCCCCTTCCAGGTGTCGACTCGGAAACCTGCGGGCTCCCACGCCTGCTCCCACGCCTCTTCCAGCGCCCGGGCGCGGTCTGGGAATAGATTTGCAGGAACAAACCGCTGCAGCAAATCGGGGAACAGGAGCGCGCCGACCACTGGCCCCAGGAAGTCACGAGACAACACCCGCTGCCCGGCACACTCGAACCGTCCACGCACTACATCGGGCAGGTCCGCATCGCATTTTTCAGGTGCCGTCGGAAACGACCCATCAGGCATGGTGAGCAATGTGCGGTACACGGTTGCACCGAGACTTCCACCGGAAACACCGCTGATTGCGAATAGGTGCCGCGAAAAGCTGGGGTTGGCGTCCTCCAACGCGCCTAACACTGTCGCCGTCCAATACGCTGCGCGGCTTCCTCCGCCCGCAGTCGCGACGATGATCATCGGCGCCCCGCCCTTAGCGCTTCGTGAACTGTCCGGCAACCCGTCATACCATTTCTGTAGCGCCTCGGGGAAGCTCGACCGATTATCGACGCGCTCGACCGCCTTAGAACCGGCAGACAATTTGGTATGGATCACGCCGTCCACGCGGTTCATGATCCGTATCTCGTGGTTGTCCACTATCAGCCCGCACATCACCGCCAGCAGAAGCAGGAACCGCACTGCTGGATAGCTTTCTCGCGCCGATTCCCAGCCGAGCCCCTTTCCGGTTGCCGCCGCCCCCCCTCGGTGCGATATAAATACGAGCAGGCCACCGATCGGAACAATGCACGCAAACCCAAAAAACGACGCTGCCGCCGCGCCCAAGCATGTGCCCAAAGCTGCGGGATCGATGCAGATCCATGTTATGGCTACAGCATCGATTGCGAGCGAGAGACCCAATACGACTTTGGACGCAACCGGCCAATTTTTGAAATCCTTATAGTTCGTCACGCCGTGAGGTGGAAGAAAGAACCGCCCCGTCCGGCTGTCCGTGGATTCTGGTAACCAATCCTGACGCTTCACCAGCAACGCGTAGAAACCGGCACCGAGTATCGCGGTCAACCCGGCGAGTATGTACGCTGAAGAAAACAGCAATGTGCCCGCCGCAATCAGGAAAGCAGCCAGCGCGAGCACGCGCGGAGGGTGTCGGATCATCCATGCCACGCGTGCTTCGCGCAGCCGATCCGGGAAGGAGACTTTGCGCTCCAAGCCCAACACGGTGTCGAGCATCAGGCGAGCCCAGTACCAGCTTTGAAACGCCCAATATGCGACGAATACAAAGAAGAGGATCGTCTCGCGATTGCTGGCGCCTTCACCTCCCAGGCGACGCGTCAGCTCCTGCCCCTGGTCCGTGATAAGCAACAAGGCTGCCGCCACGATGACCAGTGCGCTAAACCGGCAAGGCCTCAAGACTTCTACGCCATCCCGCAACATGTTCCAGGAGTATGCCAACCACCGTTCACTCCGTTCCAACATGCCTTTCAGTCGTTTGAACATAATCGCGTCGCCTTCCGCCTGTTTGACGATACCGGTTGTGAGGCCAAGGCATGCACAGTAAAGCTCAGGCACTTACGGATCGATTACCGTTGCGATAAGTACGTTGCGGAATGGGGGCGCGCGCCGGTGCTCGCCGCGGGTGTATCAAGACGCCTTTGCCCTAAGCAGGTAAGCTACGACCATCGGATTGATTGAACGACAGATGTTGAACGACATCGGCGCGGGGCCGCATCAATTCGCGTATCCGATCGGCCCTGGCCTAGAACAGCATGGAGGACAATTTAATGGCAACGAACATCAGTAAAGACCCCAATAAACTTAGATCGCGGCAGTGGTTCGACAACCCGAGCAATCCCGACATGACCGCGCTTTATCTCGAGCGCTACATGAACTGGGGGCTGAAGCGCGAGGAGCTGCAGGCGGGCAAGCCGATCATCGGCATCGCCCAATCGGGCTCCGACCTGTCGCCCTGTAACCGGCACCATCTGGTGCTGGCGGAGCGCATCCGCGAAGGCATTCGCGAGGCCGGCGGCATCGCCTTCGAATTTCCCGTGCATCCGATTCAAGAGACGGGCAAGCGGCCGACCGCATCGCTCGATCGCAATCTCTGCTATCTCGGCCTGGTCGAGATTTTGTACGGCTACTTCATCGACGGCGTCGTGCTCACTACCGGCTGCGACAAAACCACGCCCGCACAGCTGATGGCTGCAGCGACGGTCGACATTCCCGCCATCGTGTTGTCCGGCGGTCCGATGCTGAACGGCTGGTTCCGCGGCGAGCGCACCGGCTCCGGCACCATCGTTTGGAAAGCGCGCTCGCTCCTTGCCGCCGGTGAAATCAATCGCGAGCAATTCATCGAGCTGATCGCATCGTCCGCGCCCTCGCCCGGCCACTGCAACACGATGGGCACCGCGCTGACGATGAACTCTCTGGCGGAAGCGCTCGGCATGTCGCTGCCGGGATGCGCGTCTGCACCGGCCCCGCACAAGGATCGCGCGGAGATGGCGTACGACACCGGCAAGCGCATCGTCGACATGGTGTGGGAAGATTTGCGCCCATCGAAGATCATGACGCGCGAGGCGTTCGAGAATGTGATTGCCGTGAACTCTGCCATCGGCGGCTCGACCAACGCGCCGATTCATTTGAATGCCATCGCGAAGCATATCGGCGTCGAGCTCGAGACGGACGATTGGGAGAAGGTCGGCTACGACATTCCGCTGCTGGTCAATCTGCAGCCCGCCGGTGAATATCTCGGCGAAGAGTTTCATCGTGCCGGCGGCGTGCCCGCAGTCGTAAACGAGCTGATGAAAGCAGGCAAGATTCGCAAGAACGCGCTCACCGTGAACGGCAAGACGCTCGCGGAGAATTGCGAGCAGCGGCCGGTGCAGGATACGAAAGTGATTCGCCCCTACGGGCAGCCGCTGAAAGACAAGGCCGGCTTCCTTAACCTGAAAGGCAATTTGTTCGACAGCGCGATCATGAAGACCAGCGTGATCTCGGAGACGTTCCGCAGCCGCTATCTTTCCAACCCGAAAGATCCGAACGCGTTCGAAGGCCGCGCAATCGTGTTCGACGGGCCGGAGGACTATCACCACCGCATCGACGATCCGGAGTTAAAAATCGACGAAACGTGTCTGCTGGTTGTGCGCGGCGCGGGGCCGGTCGGCTATCCCGGCGCCGCCGAGGTCGTCAACATGCAGCCGCCCGCAGCGCTCATCAAACGCGGAATCACCGAACTGCCTTGCATCGGCGATGGACGCCAGTCCGGAACGTCGGGCTCGCCGTCGATCTTGAACGCTTCACCGGAAGCAGCGACCGGCGGCGCGCTTGCCATCCTGAAAACCGGCGACCGCATACGCATCGATTTGAACAAACGCTCAGCCGACATCATGATCAGCAAGGAAGAGTACGAAGCGCGCAAGGCGGCGCTGGCGAAACAAGGCGGCTTCAAGATACCGGAGCATCAAACGCCCTGGCAGGAAATCCAGCGCGGCATGGTGGACGAGCTGTCCAACGGCATGGTGCTGAAGCCGGCGGTAAAGTATCAGCGCATCGCAGAGACCAAAGGCACGCCACGCGACAATCACTGACGATCGATGCATTCGTGCAAGTGAGAACGGCCGGCACGAGTGCCGGCCGTTTTCATGAACAGACTAGAGAATTCCGCAAGCGAGTTGCTGCGGCCTGGGGTCCCGGTAAATTCTCCTCGCAGCGGCGCTAGCGCGCCGCTGACGTCCGAGCGGTGTCCGCCTGCAGCCGTCGCATCGTGAGCTGCATGAGATGGTAGGCAAACTGCGGATGTTCGAAGAACAGACGTCGCGCCTCGTCGCCGGTCAGCGAAAACAACTTTACGTCGGTTTCGCAGCGCGCTGTGCACGTGCGTAGTTGCACCGGGTCGAAGATACCGATCTCCCCGAACAGCTCGCCCTCGCCCATTTCCACATCGATCTCGAGCAGCGCCACGCGTCCTTTCTGAATGAAGTACAGAACGCGGCCGGCATCGCCTTTTCGAAACAACAGCTCGCCGCCCACCTTCGATTCGAATTTCGCGTACGGCAAAATCCAGTCGCGTATAGACGTCTGATCGCCCGCACGGCCGAGCGCCAGCTGGAGAACTTCTTCCAGCCGGTGTCCGACGCGGACCGCTTGTTTGCAGTTGGCGACATTGAGCTTCTTGTAGATTTTGTTGGTGTGCGATTTCACCGTGCCGACGCCGCACACTCTGCGTCTCGCGATTTCGAAGCCGGTGAGCCCTTCGCACAACAGGCTTAAGATCTGCAGCTCGGTTTGCGTCAGCCCATAGCGGTTCGCGCTGGTGCGATCCTTACCTTTTTTGCTCGCATGCTCGCCCGCGGCCTCACCCCGTACGCGCTCCGAAGTCGCCTTCTCGCCCGCGCGCGTGATTAGATCGCGCAGCACATTGAGCGCCTGCGGCTCGCGATAGGCACGCGAGAGATATCCGCTCGCGCCGGCATTGAGTACGTCTTCGATTGCCGGTTCCCCGAGGCCGCCGCCGATCGCCACGAGCGGGGTCAGTGGATGGCGCGCCCGGAAACCGCAGACATAACCGATTGCGTCAGCAACGACCGAGTCGAGATCGAGCACGACGACGTTCGCATCGGCGCCCATGTCGAGCTCTTGCGACGGAGAGAGGCTGATGACGTTCACGTCGTCCATCTGACTGAACGAGCGGACCAGCGCATCGGTAATCAACCCCGGCTGCGCGATCAACAACAGCTGCTTCACCGCGGTGCGCGTCGAGCCGGGCGGCATGCCAGGCCGTCTGCTCTTCGCCGGCCCGGTTTGCCTGACGGTAGTGAGTATTTGCGCCGTCCGAGCAGCGTCGCCTGACTGAACGTGATGCGTAGGCTGCACTTGGATTGGCAACGCAGAGGCAGGCGGTGCGCAGCCGATGCTTTGCGCATTCAAAATTCTCGCGGAGCGCTCTTGACTGGCGCGTGCATCCAGGCGAGTACGGCCGAGCGTATCGACGAAGCGCAACGGGTCCATCATCGGTCTCCTAAATGATGTACGGTGGCCGAGCCTAAAATTACGGCAGTGCTGCTTATATCAGCCTAAAGTTATACAGTCACAACCTGCGGTTTTTGTTAGCGGTAACGCCCACGAGAGCGCGAACCAGCTTTCTTCGCAAGCCGAACCTGCTGCCGCGTCGGCGTTATATCCATGCGATGCGTCCGTATGCACCGCATGTGCGCGCGACGCATTTATATAAACGCTATTCACGCCTCGCGTCTGTGCGCGAGTGCTCGCCAACTAACAGCACAAACTAAATGACTGTCGGCCATTCGATCATATTGCTGCAATGGATTCGTTCACTGCAAGCTATCAGCCAAACCGGCTTGCACTATGCCAAAGATCCGTTTGACATACAACGCTACCGCGATGTCGGCAGAATCGCCGCAGAGATCCTCGCGCAGCACAGCGAGCTGACGACTGAACAGATCCTCGGCTACCACGCGGCGGAGTTCGGGTACGCCACGCCGAAGGTCGACGTGCGCGGCATCGTATTTCGCGGCGACGAGATTCTGCTGGTGCGCGAGATCATGGACGCAGGCCGCTGGACCGTCCCCGGCGGCTGGGCCGACGTCAATGAAACGCCCTCGCAAGCGGTCGTGCGCGAGGTACGCGAAGAATCCGGATTCGATACGCGCGTGGTGAAACTGCTGGCGCTGTACGACCGAGAGGCGCAAGGCCACCAGCCGCCGTTTCCATATCACGTGTACAAGTTGTTTTTTCTAAACGAGGTGACCGGCGGCGAGGCGACGCCGAATGAAGAAGCGAGCGAAGTTGCGTTCTTCGCCGAGAATGAGCTTCCGGAACTGTCCGTCTCGCGCGTTACTGCGAAACAGATACACAGCTTCTTCGCGCTGCGAGCGCAACCCGATGCACCGACGGCGCTCGACTGATACGAGGCGCGCTCGGACGCTGCGATGCGCGCACTCCCAACGCTGCGGTGCGCGGATTCTGGATGAACAGACGAGCCAGCGCACCGCGTGGTCGCCTAAGCGCCACGCCGTGCGCAAATCAACCGATGTGCTGTGCGAAGAACGCCAAGGTGCGCGTCCGTGCGAGCGCGGCACTGGTCGCATCGTACGATCCACGCTGATCGCAATTGAAGCCGTGGCCGGCAGCGTAGAAGTAATGCGTTTGATCTTGGTGTGCGGCCGCGAACGCCCACGCTTTCTCTACCGGAATCGATTGATCTTTCTCGCCCCAGTGAAACATCACCGGGCACTTCGGCTGCAGGGCAACCAGATCGGGAATGCCGCCGCCGTAGTAGGGCACGGCGCACGCAAGGCCGTCGACGCCGGCAGCCGCTTTCCAGGAAACGCGACCGCCCCAGCAATAGCCGACGATGCCGGTTTTGCCTGCCGAGCCTACATACTTCAGCGCCGCTGCCACGTCTTTCATCGTGTCATCGAGGTTGATCTTCTGAATGATTGCGATGCCCTTCTGAATCTCTTCCTGCGTGTAGCCTGCTTCATAGTTTCTTTGCACACGATCGAACAACGCCGGCGCGATGACGAGATAACCATCCGCCGCATAGGCATCTGCGACCGATCGGATGTGGCTGTTGACGCCGAAGATTTCCATCGCGACGATCACACCGCCTTTCGGCTTGCCTGCGGGCTCGGCCACGTACGCGGAGAGCTCAAAGCCGTCGGCTGCGGTCAGTTGTATGTTCTTTGCCATTGACGCTTCCTTTCGATTCGAACGAGTTTGGACCGGATCGTGCGCAGGGTGGAGTCAAGCGATCGGCGCCGCGTGAATCGCAACGCGCCAAGGAATCAGATCAATCGAGAGCCACGGATAGATTATAGGACAGCAGTGAATTTCTCCGCTGGACGATCGGGAGAAATAGCAACGCGAAGGCGCGCGAACGCGAGTTGCGCACCCTCGTTCTATTTGCGCTTAACTCTTTGCCGGCGTGCCTTTCTTCGCATGGCAGTCTTTCTCACTCATGGACGAGACGCCTTGTCCCTTGCATGCGTTCTGACCCTTGCACTCGTTCTTCGCGCCTTTGCATTCGGATTTTCCCTTGCATGCATTTACGCCTGAGCACTGAATCTTTGCCTCATCTGCCGCGCTGACGGTACCGACCGCGGAAGTGAACAACAGGCCGGCTGCGGCCACGGCAATTGCGGCACCTGAAATCTTTTGCTTGGTAGAGCTCATAGTTCTTCCTCCAGATTGATGATCATGCCAATTTACCCGGAGCGGAATCGTCCTTGGCGACCGCGCAATTGCTGCGGCCCACACTAAAAACTCGTCCGCTTTCTCCCCGGGCTGGTGAATATACGTCGCTGCGGGCCGATCGGATGCTAAATGGCCAGCACGACGTACCAGCTAGCACGCCAGACTACGCAAACTCGGCGTTGTGCTGCCGCGAGCGCGCATGCGCCACAGCAGACAGGCGTCTTAGCGCTTTACTAGGAGTGCGCTGAGGGCAAATCGTTCCCCGTATCGGTGCGTGCTCCGATACGGGCACTGGCTATCTGCACCGCCCGTCGGTACGAGGAAGCGCAACGCTCGAAGCGATGATTATCGCCGCTGAAACGCCGTCGTCGCCGGTCGCCCGGATAGGCTCAACGTTGCCTGCTGCGCAGGGCTCCGCGCGATGACGCGGCCGCGGCGAATCACGGCAAGACGCGTGGCGCGCAAGCGAATCGCTTCGATCGGATCGCGCGCTTGCAGAAGCGCGAGATCGGCATTGCAGCCAGCCGCGATTCCGTAACCCTGCAATCCGAGAATCTTTGCCGGCGTCGAGGTGATCGCATCGAAGCAGGCGCGCATCGCATCTTGCCCGGTCATCTGCGCGACGTGCAATCCCATGTGTGCGACCTCGAGCATGTCAGCCGAGCCCAGGCTGTACCACGGATCCATCACGCAATCGTGACCGAACGCTACTGGAATTCCGGCCGCGAGCAATTCCGGCACGCGCGTCATGCCGCGGCGTTTTGGATACGTATCGTGGCGTCCCTGGATCGTGATGTTGATGAGCGGATTCGCGACCGCGCTCACCTGCGCTTCGGCCATCATTGGGATCAGCTTGGACACGTAGTAGTTGTCCATCGAATGCATCGATGTCAGGTGCGATCCGTTGACGCGTCCGTGCAACCCGAGACGCTGTGTTTCCGCCGCGAGCGTTTCGATATGGCGTGACATCGGATCGTCGGTTTCATCGCAATGCATGTCGACGCGCAGCCCGCGCTCGACCGCCAACTCGCACAGGATCTTTACGCTGTGCGCGCCGTCGGCCATGGTTCGCTCGAAGTGCGGAATGCCACCGACCACGTCGACGCCGAGATCGAGCGCACGTTTCAGATTTTCCAGCGCGCCCGGCGAGCGCAGCACGCCATCCTGCGGAAACGCGACCAGCTGCAGATCGAGATACGCCGCGACGCGTTTCTTCACGTCGAGCAGCGCTTCGACCGCGAGCAACCGCGGGTCGCACACATCGACGTGCGTACGAATTGCCAACAGGCCCTTGCCGACCGCCCAGTCGCAATACGTCAACGCGCGCTCTGCAATGGCTTCATGCGTGAGCTGCGGCTTGAGCTCGCCCCACAACGCAATGCCT
Source organism: Burkholderiales bacterium (assembly GCA_038240725.1). GTDB lineage: Bacteria > Pseudomonadota > Gammaproteobacteria > Burkholderiales > SHXO01 > SHXO01. Next base: position 9,183 of record JBBRGM010000063.1, read on the forward strand.
TCCAACAGCGTGCCGCTATGATTGACGCGCGGCAGTCCGTAGGAAAGCGTGGCGTCCATGTGAAAGTGGGCGTCGACAAACGGCGCCGTCACCAATTGACCGGCAGCATCGATGGTTTCGTTCGCTTGCGCTGTGATGTTCGCTGCGACTTCGACGATACGTTCATTGTCGATCGCGATTGCGATGCCGGTGCGACCGTCTGCGAGACTGGCATTTTTGATTAGTAGATCGAGCATGATGTCTTAGCGATTACCCGCTGGTTCGTCCGCTTCGCGCCGCGGTAAAAATCACCGCTCCCCTTTCCGATATGGTTGCATCAGCGCCTGAGGATACGCCGCCTTGCGCGCAACCACAGCGAGGGCGACGATCGACAGTACGTACGGAATCATCAAGTACACCTGGTACGGGAGTGCAGCCCCGGCGCTCTGTTGCAGGCGCAACTGGAGCGCGTCGAATGCGGCAAACAAGATCGCGCCGAGCAATGCCTTGCCCGGCCGCCACGAGGCGAACACGACGAGCGCAACGCAGATCCACCCGCGGCCGTTGATCATGTTGAAATAGAACGCGTTGAACGCCGACAAGGTCAGGAAAGCGCCGGCGATACCCATCAGCGCGCTGCCCGAGACGATCGCGCCGATGCGCACCGCCGCCACGCTCAAGCCTTGACCCTCCGTCGCCGCGGGATTCTCGCCGACCATGCGCACCGCGAGGCCGACCGGCGTGCGATACAAAACATATGCGATCAACGGCACGACGACAAGCGCCAACAGCGTAAGTCCGGTTTGCGCGCTGAGTACAGCGCCGATCAGCGGCAGGCCGTCGAACAAGTGATTCTCGCCGAACGCGATGATCTTCGGTGGCGTCGTGATTTTCGGGAAACTGACGCGGTATGCGTAGTACGACAAGCTGGTCGCGAACAGTGTGATGCCGAGTCCGGTGACATGCTGCGACAACGCGAGAACTACCGTGAGAAACCCATGCAGTAAACCGATTATGGCGCCGGCGCCGGCGGCGATCAGCACGCCGCTCCACAAGCTCGCGCCGTGATAGACGGCGAGCCAGCCGGTGAATGCGCCCGCCACCATAATTCCTTCGATGCCGAGGTTGAGCACGCCCGCGCGTTCGCACAACAACACGCCCAGTGTTCCGAAGATCAGCGGCGTCGCGATTCGCAAAACCGCGATCCAGAACGGCGCCGACGCGACGATATCGATCATATCGCTCATGACCAGCGCACCCGATAGCGAGCGAGCATCGTCGTCACCAGCATCGAGAGCAGCGATACGGCGACGATGACATCGGCCAGGTAAGTCGGCACGCCGACAGCGCGGCTCATCGAGTCCGCACCGACGATGACGCCGCCGACAAATAGCGCCGCCAGCACGACGCCGAGGGGATTCAATCCCGCAAGCATCGCGATGACGATGCCGGAATACCCGTACCCCGGCGACATGTCGAGCGTGAGGTAACCGGCACGGCCGGCCACCTCGCCCACGCCTGCAAGGCCGGCGAGCGCACCCGACAACAACGCAGTTTTCAGTACGACGCGCTCGACCGAGATGCCCGCGAAGCGCGCGGCCTTCGCATTCGCGCCCACCGCGCGCATTTCGTACCCGAAGGTGGTGCGCGCATTGATCACCCACAACACTGCTGCCAGCACCATCGCGAAAATCAAACCGGAATGCGCGCGCGATCGCTCCAGCAGCTTGCCGAACTCGAGCTCCGGTTGAATGGCCACCGACTGCGGCCAACCCATCGACAGCGGATCTTTCATTGGGCCATCGAGCATCATCGACACAAACAGCAGCGCGATAAAATTGAGCAGCAAGGTCGTCACCACTTCGTCGACGCCGAGGCGCGTCTTGGCGAGCGCCGGTAACAACAGCAACAGCGCGCCCGCAGCCATGCCTGCAGCAATCATCAGCGGGAACAACACCACCGGCGGTGCAGCGATCGCGCCGCCGCCGACCGCGACGGCCGCGAGCGCGCCGACATACAGTTGTCCTTCCGCGCCGATGTTGTAGAAGTGCGCGCGGAATGCAACGGCGGCGGCGAGGCCGGTCAACATGAGCGGTGTGGCGCGCGTCAATGTTTCGCTGATCGCGAAGCGCGAACCGAACGCGCCATCGAACAGGAGAATATAGGCGCGGCCGACAGGAGCGCCGGCCCAAACGATGAGCGCCGCGCAAAGCAGCAACGTAGAAGCAACCGCAACGACGGGTGCGAGGACAACGAGCGCTGCTGGGATGCGACTGCGCGCTTCGAGCCGCAGCATGCTATTGGACCCGTCCGGCGCAAACGGAACGCGCGGTTACACCACGATGCGACCTTGCTCGCTTCACGCACCTGGCCTCAGTTAACTTGCGCATGCTGGGCACCGCCGGCCATCGCAAGGCCGATCTCAGGCAATGTCCACTGCGTGCGCGCTTCGGACAAGCTGCCGCGAAACATCACCGCGACGCGGTCAGCAATCGCCAGCAGCTCATCGAGATCTTCCGACAGCAACACCACGGCTGCCCCACGCGCGCGTGCAGCCAGCAACTGCGAGTGCACGTATGACACCGCGCCGACGTCGAGTCCCCAGGTTGGTTGATTGGCAATGATGACCGCCGGCTCGTTGACCAGTGCGCGGCCGAGAATCAGCTTTTGAATATTGCCGCCCGACATCGACCGCGCCGGCGCATCGACGCTCGAGCAGCGCACGTCGAACTGCTCGACGATGCGCTGCGCGTCCCGCCTGGCGTCGGCACGTCGCACCCAGCCCAGACGCGAAAAACGCGGCTCGCGATAATGTTCCGATATCGCGTTTTCCCAAACCGAGAGATCGCCGATCACGCCGACGCTGGCGCGGTCTTCCGGCACGCGCGCGGCGCCGGCTCTGATGAATGCGCGCGTCGTCGCCGCTACGGCGCGGCCGCCGATGCGGATCTCGCCACTCGATGGCGCCAGCAGTCCGCACAGCGCATCGGCGAGCTGCGCCTGGCCGTTGCCTGACACGCCCGCGATACCGTAGATCTCGCCGGCGCGCACTTGAAAATTTGCCTGCTTGAGCTTGTCGCCCACATGCAAGTTGTTCACTTCGAGCACGGTCGTGGAGGCGACGTCCACGCTTGTATTCGGCCGGACAGTCGCCTGCACGCGATGACCGACCATCAGCTCGGCAAGCTCCGCCGAGCTGGTTGCCGCCGCGTCCCGAATCGCGACCAGCTTGCCCTGGCGCAGCACTGCCACTCGGCGGCTCACAGCGAGCACCTCGTCGAGCTTATGCGAGATGAAAATGATCGACAGGCCTTTTGCAACGAACGTGCGCAGGGTCGCAAAAAGCACCTCCGATTCCTGCGGGGTCAGCACGGCGGTCGGCTCATCCAGGATGAGAATGCGCGCGCCGCGATACAACGCTTTCAAAATCTCCACGCGCTGGCGCTCGCCCACCGACAGGCCGACGATGCGCGCACCGGGATCGACCACCAAACCGAACTGACGTGAGATTTGCAGCAGCCGCGCGCTCGCTTCACGACGCTTCGACCATGGTTGCCACAACGGCTCGGTGCCGATCAAGACGTTGTCGAGCACGGAGAGATTGTCGGCCAAGGTAAAGTGCTGGTGCACCATACCGACACCCGCGGCCAGCGCGGATTTCGGATCGCCCGGAGCGAGCCTTTGTCCGAACACTTCGATGTCCCCGGCGTCGGCGACGTAGTGGCCGAACAGAATATTCACTAGCGTGCTTTTGCCGGCACCGTTTTCGCCCAGCAACGCCAGCACCTCGCCGCGCGCGAGCTCGAGCGAGATGCCGTCGTTGGCAACGAGGGCGCCGAAGCGCTTCGTGATGCCCGACAGGCGCAGAACGGTTTCTTCGGTCACGCCGTCATCCCCATCTCGCCGCACTCAGCGACGCAACTGCTTGCACGCGCGACCCGCCCGCAGCATGCCGCGCCGCCCGGTAACTGCTACTGCGACGACTTCGGTTCGGATTCGACTACCGGTACGCTAAAAGTGGCGTCGGCTATCGCTTTCTCTTTCGCCTTTACTTTCTGCATCACACCAGCCGGGACTTTCTTCGCGAAGGTACCCAGCGGCGCCAGCTCGGATCCCTTGTACTTCATCGTCGAATATTTGCCGTAATCCTCGGCTTTGAATTTGCCCGACTTGACGTTGCCGATCGCAAGATTGATGGTCGGCTCCATGTTCCACAGCGCCGATGCCACCACGGTGTCGGGATACTGGCTCTGCGTGTCGATTACGTTGCCGATCGCAAGCTTGCCCTTCTCTTTGGCCGCATCGGAAACCCCGAAGCGCTCTGCGTACAGCACGTCCGCGCCTTTGTCGATCATCGCGTAAGCGGCCTCTTTTGCCTTCGGCGGATCGAACCATGAGCCGATGAAGCTCACCGTGAACTTGACCTTGGGATTGACTTCGCGCGCACCGTCCATGAACGCATGCATCAGCCGATTGACTTCCGGTATCGGATAGCCACCGACCATGCCGATCAAGTTCGACTTGGTCATGCCCCCGGCGATCATGCCGGACAGGTATGCGGGCTCCTGAATATAGTTGTCGAATACCGAGAAGTTCGGCTCCTGCGGTTTACCGGATGAGCCGAGCAGAAAGCTGACCTTCGGATAATCCTTCGCGACTTTGCGTGCGGCCGATTCCACTGCGAACGCCTCGCCGACGATCAACTGATTGCCCTGCTCCGCGTACTGACGCATCACGCGTTCGTAATCTGCGTTAGTGACGGTCTCGGAGAACACGTACTCAATCTCGCCTTTCGCTTTTGCAGCGTTCAGCGCCTTGTGGATACGCGAGACCCACTGCTGCTCGACCGGCACCGTGTAGATCGCGGCGACTTTAAGTTTTTCCTGCGCCAGCACTAGGCCGGAGGACAACGTTCCGACGGCGAGCACCGCTGCTGCCGTGATTGCCAGGCCGGAGCGAACGATATTCCTCCGCTTACCAGTAAACCTACGCATACTATTTTCCTCCCTTGAAGACGATGAACACGAACATCTCCTTACGATACACGCGGCGCTCC
>JBBRGM010000064.1:0-14206 GCA_038240725.1 Burkholderiales bacterium
TATCCGCCGTTGGTCGCGATGGGACATGCCGGCGTCAAATGGATTCGCCTGGAGGGCGATGCGAACTACTTCCGTCCCGGCAGCATCATGACGTTTAAGAGCATTGCTGCAGTTGTTGATCGTCTGATCGCACAAGGTTTCAGTGTGCACATGGGCGTCACCGATTTTCGCTATTTCCCGACTGACGGCAAACCATATCCCGCCGATTTCCCGAACGCGCAGTTCTTGGCCGAGTTCGCACAGTTCGCGGCGGATTTGGCGCGTGCGACGAACCGTCCCGGCCGTGTCGTGTTCGAAGTCTGGAACGAACCGAATCTCCTGGGCGTTTTCTGGCCCGCCAAGCGCGACGGGGTCAACGAGGCAAAGCTATTTGCCAAGCTGCTGACGCAGACCACAGAGGCTATTCACCTTGCCGCACCGGGGGCGACGGTGATCGCCGGTGGGCTGTTCAGCTACTACGATTCGTACGCAACCGATATGTTGTCCGAATACAACCGACTGCTTGCAGGACATCCGGCGGCAGCGGTAGATCGGTTCGGCCTTCACCCTTACCCGAATGTTGACCACGATATGCTGCGCGCGTTTCAGCACGATCTCAATGTCGCGGGCTTGGGCGCGGTTACCATCGACATCACTGAGATGGGCGGCTGGTGGAATAGTCGAGAGTGGGTCGGGGCTTGGGATGCCGACAATCTTTTGCGCGGGATAGAAGAGGACGTCGGTCTGATAAATTTATGGGGCGCACTCTCGTCAACGGGCGACGATAGGCTCGGCGGTTTCATGGATGTGGCAGCACCACCGCTCGACAACTGTCACGCCTCGGCATTCGGTGAGGTGCGAGACATCACCGGTTATGTTTGCCACCCTGCCATGTACGGGCTGAAAACGTTCAGCCGGGTTGCGCGCGGGCGCACCTATCAGGGTGCATTGTTCGACTCGCGAACGCACGCCCTGCCTGGATTTGTGGTTGGCGATCCCTTGTCGGGCTTGCGTGCACTGAAGTTCGAAAGTGCCGACGATACCGTCATAGCCGTCTACACAATGGATCGTTCTCGCGGCTCGTTCCCAGGATCGGGTCGCACGTACTCGATTGCGTTTCCGGAGGCTCCGGTATTCGTGTCGTCGTATTCCGGCCAGGATTTCCCGTCGCCAGATGCCACTGGCCACTACAAAATCAGCCATGACAGCGGCCCGCTGTACTTCTTCTTCAGCAAAACCGGCAACCCGCCGGTGGAAACGGTCAATGCCCGTGCAATCTGCGCGGATGGGTCACTGCCGCTGCGCGGGCAGATCCAGTTCTGGCACACAGTGTTTCCGGTAGTGACGCCGGGATCAGAGCTCGACTGGCAGTCTCCGGGCGTGCCTCTGCGGCGGCGCTGTCTACCGTCTCGCGGCAGCTGCAGAAGTTCTATACCAACATGTATGTCGCTGCTGAAGTGGTCGGAAGCAGCCCCGACACCTACCTACCGATGCGCTCGGCCGTGCAGACCGGTGGGGGCGCGGGTGCGCCGATCGTGGTTGGCGGGACCTACTTCAATCCGCTTACCCCGATGGCGCAATTGTCGGCACCGAGCCTCGCCGCCGGCGTGTACGATATCAATTTCCTTGCTCTACCGGAGTGGTGCACGCCATAACCATTTCGCGTTCCGGAATGTCAGCGCCGCCGAATAAACGGCGCTGACATGCTGAAAAACAAAACGGACGGGTTTCCCCGTCCGTTTTTGTTCTACCGTGCGATTACTTCGGTGCGCCGGCGTGCTTAGCTTTCATGAATGCGTGAATCTCGTCGAGCGACACCGTGCCGTCCTTGTCGACATCGATCGCATCGAAGTTCTTCGCGACGCGCGGCATCGCCTTCGCTTCGTCTTTTGTCAATGTACCGTCGCTGTCTTTGTCGGCTTTCTTGAAGGCGGCTTCGCCTTTCTCGTGCCTGTTCTTCTTCGCGCCAGCCATTGCAGTCTTGATCTCGTCAAGCGAGACTGTCCCGTCTTTATCGGCGTCGATCGTGTCGAAGTTCTTCGCGACACGCGGCATCGCTTTAGCTTCGTCTTTCGTTAGGGTGCCGTCGCTGTCTTTATCGGCCTTCTTGAACTTCGCTTCCAGTCGCGATGCGCTATCGGCTAGAGCTACCGCCGGCATTGCGATTAGCACACTAAGGGCGACTGCTGCGGTCAGTATCGATGGCTTGTGCATGAGCTTCTCCCGGTAAATAGCAAGAAATATCGGAGCTGCGTCCCCATTCTACCTGTCAACATCGCGCTAGTTTCCAACTTGGATTAACGGCACACCCTTCAAATACCGATGTAGCGCCGCGCCGATGACCATTCTTGCTTCAGCGCGTCGCTATTGCCGCTCCACGCCACCCGCCCCTTTTCCATGATGTAGTGATGGCTGGCGAGCGCCATCAAGGGTCCGAGGTTCTTGTCGATGACGATCATCGCCAGTCCGCTCGACTTGAGATGCTCGAGCACACGCCAGATGTCGGCGCGTACTAGAGGCGCCAGTCCCTCCGTCGCTTCATCGAGAATTAGAAGGCGCGGATTCGTCATCAACGCCCGAGCGATCGCGAGCATCTGCTGTTCGCCGCCGGAAAGATCCGCAGCAAGATTTCGCGCGCGTTCCTGCAACCGCGGAAACAGCGCGTGAATGCGCGCCAGCGTCCATGGGTCGGACGCTGCGGCACGATTGGCTGCGGTGGCAACGAGATTTTCCTGCACCGACAGATTGGGAAACACCTGCCGCTGCTCGGGCACCAGACCAATTCCCTTCCTCGCTACCCGATAAGAAGGCCAGCCGTGAATCGGCTCACCATTGAAAGCGATGGTCCCGGCAGTCGGGCTCAGCATGCCCATAATGGTTTTGATTGCAGTCGACTTGCCCATTCCGTTGCGACCCAGAATCGTGACAATCGCACCCGCCTGTACCGTGATGTCGAACCCGAACAGCACTTGACTGCGGCCATAGCGGCTCTCGACATTTCGGACTTCGAGCAGTGCCATGCCTATACGAGCTCCGTATCGCCGAGATACGCGGCGCGCACGTCGGCATTCGCGCGGATCTCGCTGGCATTGCCGCAGGCGATCACGCGGCCGTACATCAAAACCGTGATGCGATCTGCAAGCGCGAACACCGCATCCATGTCGTGCTCGACCAGCAGCATGCTGTAACTTCCTTTCAGACTTGCGAGCAACTGAATGATCGCTTCGGACTCGGGCTGACTCAGTCCCGCAAGCGGCTCATCGAGCAGCAGAAGTTTCGGCTTCACCGCGAGTGCCATCGCCAGCTCCAGTTGCCGATGCTCGCCGTGCGCCATCTCTTCCGCACGAACCGCGCTTCGCGCGCCGAGTCCGACTTGATCCAGCGCAGCGCGCGCCGGAATCGTAAGCGCGGCGATGCTGCGCGCCGGCCGCCAGCAGCGAAAGCTGTGGCCAGCATGCGCTTGAACAGCGAGCATCACGTTCTCGAGCGCAGTGAATTGCGGAATGATCTGCGTGATCTGATACGAGCGCGCGAGCCCGGCAAGGGCGCGCTCGTGCACCGGCAATCGCGTGACCTCACAGCCGTCGAACGAAATCGTTCCGGCGTCTGCCGCGATCTCGCCCGCAATCTGCCCGATCAGCGTCGTCTTCCCAGCGCCGTTGGGTCCAATCACTGCGTGCGCTTCGCCTTGACGTACCGCGAGATCGACCGAGTCGGTAGCCAGCAGCCCACCAAAGCGTTTAGTCAAACCACGCACTTCCAGCATAGAGGCGCTCATCCGCGTTCCGCCAGCAATCCGTAAATGCCGCGACGAGCGAGTAGCACGATCAGCACAATCGCAATGCCCAGCACGATCATCCAGTGCTCTTTCCAACCAGGCTGGATCGCGCCCAGCCACGCCGGCATCAGTTCTTCGAATAGCAGCAACGCAACGGCGCCGAACAGCGGACCGGCCACCGTTCCCATCCCGCCCAGCATCACCATCACGATCAGCTCGCCCGATACCGTCCATGCCATGTAGGCAGGCGTGGCGAACTTCGCGAGATTGGCCAGTAAGAATCCAGCGACGCCGCACACGCATGCTGACAACACATACGCGGTTAGACGATAGCGCAACATTGGAAAGCCAAGCGATTGCATCCGCCGCTCGTTTGCTCGGGTACCGCGCAGAACCATGCCGAAACGCGAGTTCACCAGGCGCCATGTGAAATAAAGAAAACCGACCAGCAAGAGCCACACGGTGTAATACAGCGTAGTGTTGGACTGCAGATTCAGAAGCGCCGTGAAGTCACTGCGCTGCGCGATGGTCAGCCCGTCGTCGCCGCCGTACTGCTTCAAACTGAGTGCGAGGAAAAAGAACATTTGCGCGAACGCCAGCGTGATCATGATGAACGCCATGCCTCGAGTCCGGAGGGCGATAGCGCCGGTCAGCAGCGCTACAGTGGCGCACGCACATACGGCAACGGCGAGATGCAGCCAGCCATTATCGATACCGTGGTATGCAAGGATGCCGACCGCGTACGCGCCCAGTCCGAAGTAGAGAGCATGGCCGAAGCTCACCATGCCGCCGTAGCCTAGGATGAGGTTCAGACTGGATGCGGCGAGCGCATAGATAACGATGCGTGCGAAAAGCGTAACGTAGTACGGCTGCTGCAGGGCTTGCGCGATGAAGGGCACAACGGTCAGTAGCGCGAAGACAATACCCACGACGATGAAGCGCGCAGATCGCAAACGAATACGATCGGGGAATATCATCCGTGCTTGACGGGAAATAACCCGCGCGGTCTCAGCGCCAGGACGACCGCCATCAGTAGATAAATCGACATGGATGCGAGGGCCGGGCCCGCCGCGTCCGCCACCGAGCGCGTTGCGACTGCACGCAAGAGCGTCGGCAGGAATATGCGGCCGACTGTGTCGATCACACCGATCATCAGCGCTGCGTAGAACGCGCCGCGGATCGAGCCGATGCCGCCGACTACGATGACGACCAAGGTCGAGATCAGTATGCGGTCGCCCATGCCCGACTCGACCGATGAGATCGGCGCCGCCATCAGTCCGGCAAGGCCGGCGAGCCCGGCGCCGAGGCCGAATACCAGGGTATTCAGCAAGCGAACGTTGACGCCGAGCGCGGAAACGATCTCGGGCCGCGACGCGCCGGCACGGATCAACATTCCCATGCGCGTTCGGTGGATCAGCAGATACATCCCCGCGCCGACCACAGCACCAACAGCGATGATCATCAAACGATACGAGGGATACTGGAATCCGAAGATCTCGACGGCGCCCGACAAGCCCTCAGGCACTGTCATGTAGAGCGCGGTGGGCCCCCAGACGATTCGCGCCAGCTCGTTGAAGAATAGGATCAAGCCGAATGTAGCAAGCACTTGATTGAGATGATCGCGCGAATATAGCGGCCGTAGTGCCACGCGCTCAACCACCAATCCGAGAAGGAATGTGCCGGCGACGGCGGCCAGGCCGGCAAGCCAAAACGAGCCGGTGCGCTCGAGTGTGCTCGCCGCGAAGTACGCGCCCATCATGTACAGCGACCCATGGGCCAGGTTCACGAAATTCATGATGCCGAATACCAAAGTCAGGCCGGCAGCGAGGAGGAACAGCAGCATGCCAAGCGAGAGTCCATTCAACGCCTGGGTGAGGAGCAAAGTCATTACGGCGGTGATCAGTGATTAGTGATCGGTAATCTGTAACGACAAGCGACGACGCTGACGGAGGCGTTGATCGGTGATCCTGCTCGCGATCGGCTCGCGGAAACCACACGGTCTCGGCGGCCCGCCGCGCTCACTTCAAGGCGCACTGCGCGTGATACGCGTCTTGGTGGTCTCTTAACGGCGTGGCGATCGTCTTCAAGGTGTAGCGCCCTTTGCTATCGGTGATGACTTCGAACACATGCATGTCGTGTATCGGAAAGTTGTTGTTGTTGAATTTGAAGCTGCCGCGCACCGATTTGAAGTCCGCCGCTTTGAGCGCCGTCTGGAATGCTTTCTTGTCGTCGACGCTGCCTTTCACTTTGGCGATCGCCGCGTCGAGCAGCTGTGCGGCGTCGTATGCCTGCGCGGCGTATTGCGATGGAATGCGATTATGCTTCTTCTCGAATTCGCCCACGAATTTCTGGCTCGCCGCATTGTTGAAATCAGGCCCCCAGAAGGTACCCGATATCACGCCGAGTGCAGTGTCTTTTTCCGCTGGCAGATTCAAGCCGTCCGATGTCGACGTCGACAGCAGCGGAATTTTTCCGAGCAGGCCGGCCTGTTTGTACTGCTTGAGATACTGAATGCCGAGGCCGCCTGGATAGAACACGAACACAGCGTCGGGCTTGGCCGCAGCCAGCTCCGCGAGCTCGGCGGAAAAATCCATCTGCTGCAGCGAGGTGTACGCCTCGTTGACGATGTCGCCTTTATAGAAGCGCTTAAAGCCGGCGACGAAATCCTTGCCGGCCTGATAGTTCGGCGCCATCAAGTAGATGTGTTTGTAGCCCTGCGTCGCCGCATACTTGCCGACCACTTCCGCTTGCATATCGTTTTGCCAGGACGTCGAGAAGAAAAACGGCGAGCACTGTGCGCCTGCAATCGGCGACGGTCCGGCATTCGAGCCGATCAGGAAAACTTCTTTCTCGGTGATCTTGCGGTGGATCGCCATCATGATGTTCGAGAAGCTCACGCCGGTGATGATTTGCACGTGATCTTTCTCGATCAGCTTGTCGACGATTTGTTGGGCAAGATCGGTTTTGAGCTGCGTATCCTCCTTGATCACCTGAACGGGCATGCCACCGAGCTTGCCGCCGTTGCGCTCGACGACGAGCATGAAGCCGTCGTACTGATCGGCACCCAATCCCCCTTGCGGTCCGGATAGCTCGGCAATGAACCCGATCTTGATAGGTGTTTGGGCGTGCGCCGGAATCGCCGATACGGCGGCCAATGCAGCGAGTGCGATGAGCGAATTTTTGTAAAGCAAAGCGGCCTCCCCTGAGAGCGAAGCATGCTAACAGAGGTGGCCGCTTCGGACATCTTCAGCAGGCGCAGCGACAACTCCTCGAGTGCAGAAGCTGCGATCGCGGACAGTTACTTCGTCGTTGGCACGACCCGCCAAACCGCGTTGCCGATATCGTCCGCAACGAGCAGCGCACCCGCGCGATCGACTGCAACACCGACCGGCCGGCCGAGTGCGTCGCCGTCAGCGTTGAGAAATCCGGTTAGAACATCTTCCGGATTGCCGCTCGGTTTCCCATCGGCAAACGGAACGAAGATGACCTTGTACCCGCTGCTCGGTCTCCGGTTCCACGAACCGTGCTGGCCGACAAATGCGCCATCCGCGTAGCGAGCGGGGAACAACTTGCCTTCGTAGAAAGCGAGACCGAGAGATGCAGTGTGCGGACCGAGCGCGAAATCAGGGGAGATGGCTTTGGCGACCATGTCCGGCTGTTGCGGCTTCACGCGTTCATCGACATGCTGACCGTAGTAGCTATATGGCCATCCGTAGAACGCGCCCTCCTTCACCGACGTCATGTAGTCCGGCACTAGATCGCTGCCGATCTCGTCGCGTTCGTTCACCGTCGTCCACAACGCCGCGCTGGTGGGCTGCCAGGCGAGTCCGTTGGGATTACGCAGCCCTGAGGCAAACACGCGCGAGCTTCCGGTTTGCAGATCGACTTCGAGTATGTCGGCGCGACGCTCTTCATTCTCCATGCCGTTTTCAGCAACGTTGCTGTTAGACCCGACCGTCACATACAGCCGGCTGCCATCGCGGCTCGCGATAACGTTTTTGGTCCAGTGATGATTAATCGGTCCAGCCGGCAGGTCGACGACTTTGGTGCCGGACGCAGTGATCTTCGTCTCGCCATCGACATAGGGAAAGCGGACGATCGCGTCGGTGTTTGCAACATACAGGTCATGGCCGACAAGCACCATGCCCATCGGTGAATTCAGGCCCTCGAGAAAGACTGTACGCGTCTCCACTACCCCGTCCCCATCCGTGTCGCGCAGCAAAGTAATGCGATTTGCATTGGGACCGCCCGATCCGGCGCGCTTCATCAGCCTTTTCATCACCCAGCCCTTTATGCCTTTGCCGTCTTCCGGCTTCGCCGGGGCGCCGGTTTCGGCCACCAGCACGTCGCCATTGGGCAGCAGGTACAGCCAACGTGGATGGACAAGGTCGCCGGCATAGCTGTGAACCGACAAGCCTGAAGCAGCCACCGGCGTCGTGTTGGGCGGCCAGCCTTTGGCAGGCGCGACGTTTACGGTTGGAATCATCGTATGGTGCGGCGGTGGCAGCGTCGGTTGCGCCCCCATACCCGCACTAAGTGGCAATGTCGCCACTTCGCCGCAAGCTGTGACCCCGAAGACAGCGAGCCCGAGTAGCGCAAACGAGGCGAAAGGGCGCATCAGAATTCTCCTGTAGGATGATCTGAACGAAACGATGCCGGCGAAAGCGCGGGAATCGAACGCGAGCGATCACCGGTCTGACCTTGCAGCGGCCTTATGATTCGCGGTTTCGTCGTTATTTTTGTGGACCGGCTCGCGCGTCCGCGACTGGGCATCTTGACGCGCCGCGAAATGATGGAAATCTGCGCAAGCGGAAGCGCCCGTAATGCGCGCGAGGACATTGCAGCACCGCAATGCCCTGTCGTTTACAACGGTCAGGGCATTACGTGGTGAATCTCTGAGGCGTACACCACTCCGGCAGCGCCAGGAACTGGATCTGGTAGGCGTTGGTAGTGGTAACCGGCGCGTCGATCTTCGCCATCAACGTCGGCGGGATGAAATAGGTCGACCCCGTTACAGTCGGCCCAATCTGTGCGCCGCCGATCTGAGCGGCTGATAGCATCGGCAGGAATCGACCGGAATCGGGTGGGACTTCCGCAGCGACGTACATGTGCGAGCGAAACTGCGGCAGCGCTCGCGCCATGGTCACCGAGGTTCCGGCAGTGCCGATCCCCGGCGTCTGCCAGTCGAGCGGCGCGCTGGCGGTCGGCGTCGGCCACACGGTATGCCAAAACTGCACTTGCCCACGCAACGGTGTCGAGCCGTCCGCACACACGACCCGCGCATTGGCCGTTTCAGTCGGGGGTGTCGCACTTTTGCTGAAGAAGAAATACCGCGGACCACCATCATGGCTCACTTGGTGGCGACCCGTGGCATCGTAAGCGGGAATCTCATCGCCACTATCGGACAGCACGTAAGTAGGTTCGATGGGAAAGCGAATCGCGTAAGTGCGCCCGGAACTCGCATGTTCGACGAGCGCACGATCGGTTGTATAAACCGCGATCACGACGTCTTCGTCGCTTTCGAACTTCAAAGCGCGTAAACCGGATAGCGAATTGCTCGTATCGGCCCCAGGCAGCGGGCCGGTTCGCGCATCGAACATTGCCCCCTGATAAGTACGGCCCTTCGCTACGCGATTGAACACGCGCGCCATGATCATACTGGGATAGCATTTAAAGCCTACAACACCGGATAGCTCGCCGAATTGCGATCCGCGACACCCGTCCGTCTCACCAGGTGCGACATTCATGAAGCTCGCCGTTGCCATTGCGTCCGGCGACGGGAGAGCTGCCCAGAAATTGATATGCGGGACGTCGACCTCGATGGAACGCAGCAATATCGCCGCGTTGACCTTGGACACCCAGGCGCGGCCGTTTGCGTCCGGTTGCGACGAGTCCCAGGCACCGATCTCGGTGATGTCGATCGCGCTGCCGGCGAAGCCGGCATCGTTTAATTGTTTACGGAACGGTCCCAGCGTGTCGAAGCTCACGGGATAGGGATGGAACCCGAAGCGAGTGACCGTCGCCAGCGGTCTACCCGCGCGCTGCGCGTTGTAGGCAGCCAGAAATTTCGGCGCGTATTCCACTACGCCCAGGCTGGTCAAGCCACCGGCGACGACGATTGCGCCCGGAACCCGGCCGCGAATCCCCTCGGTGACTGTGGCAACCATTCGCGCAAATGCCGCGGGTTCATCTACGCCTTTGCGCAACGGCCAGAATAGGCCGTAGTTATCAGGCTCATTCCAGACTTCGTACTCTACGACCGCGTTGGGAGTCATTGCCGCCGCGAGCTCGCCCGCGACAAGCGCAAAATCGTCGAGATAGGCCTTAGTGGGGAACTCGGCGTCATAGGTTTTCTGAAAGTAGGTCCACACGAAATGAACGCCGAATCCTGCTTTGTTCAATCGATCGACCAGCGCAGAGTACGACGCATACGTCTGATATCCGCCGTCGAGGAAGAACGATCTGTCGCAGTCGATGCGCACCCATTTCATCCCGGCGCGACCGGTTGTCACCAGTGGGACATATGACATGCCATTCGGGCCCAGAAGATCGTCGTACGAGCTGGTCTGCAAGCCGAAGCTCATCCCCACACGATCCGCAGCGGCAGGCATGCCGTCCGCCGGCAATCGGGCCGGCGCCGAGAACGGACCGGGCATATCGATGATAGATGAGCTCGCCACGCCGAGCTGGCGCGAAAATATCGTCGGATCGGTTGGTCCCGCCACGCGCACCGGATTCGGCGTAACCGGATGTTCAGGCTCGCTCGCGCCGAACATGCCGCCGCCTTGCCCGGCGAGCACGGTAAAGGTCGCTGACCCACGATTGGCCGTGACGAGATCGAGCTTGCCATCGCCGGTTACGTCCGCTGCTGCAAATGCAAGCGGTTCGTGTCCCGCTGCAAGACTCTGCGCGGCATTGAACACGCCCTGCCCTGATCCCAACAAAAACGCAAACGTGTCGCTGCCGAAGTTGGCAGTAGCGATATCGATGATTCCATCGCCGTTGAGGTCGGTGAACACCACCCCAGCCGGCTTCGGTGAACTGCTTCCCGCCGGCGCCAGTGCAATGCGACGTTCTTTCTGGAATCGGCCGCCGCCTTCTCCGAGCAGTAGCGACAAATCGCCGGACGAGAAATTGGCGGCCACCACATCCGGAATCCCATCGCCATTCACGTCGGCAACCGCCAGCGATACCGGCATATCTCCCACCTCCGCGCGTAATTGTTCAGCGTAGGTGCCGTCTGCCTGAGCAAGATGCACATGCACGTGTTTGTTGTGAGCGTGGCCCGTGATCAAATCGGGGTGGCCATCGCCGTTCATATCTCTGACGGCTACCGCCGAAGGAAACGTATCGACTTTGATGCGCGGGCCTTGCACGTAGGTGCCATCGTGCCGGCCATACTGGATGGCGACTTCTGCCTTCGTATAGTGGGTCGTGATCAAATCCAGGATGCCGTCGCCGTTGATGTCGGCCACAACGAGCCCGGAGGGGTAGTCCCCGACGTGTACGCGCCGCTCTGGCTCAAAAGTGCCGTCGCTCTTCTTCAGCAGAAGCACCACGTCGCCCGCGAGGAAATCAGTGCGCACGAAGTCGTTGCGGCCATCGCCATTCAGATCGGCAAGCGCGATGCTCTCGTGCAGGTCGCCTCCCGGCAGCTCCGGCCCCAGCACTACATGCTGATGCGCGACAGCGATGTTGCCGGCCTGGTCGGTCGCCCAAACATGGATCTTATGCTTGCCGAGTGTGAGCGGCACGTCGCAGGCATAGCCCTGCGCCGACACATCGGCCGCCGATTTGTCGCAACTCACTTGCGTAACGCCAGACAGCGCATCCGTCGCGGTAGCCGTCACGTGCACGGGTGAGGTGTATACGAGAGCGCCATCACGCGGTTCCGCGATGGAGACGATAGGCGGCGTGCGGTCCAGCTTTACGACTGTGCTGACGGTGGCCGTGTTGCCTGCCTTGTCAGTGACTGTAACTGTAACCGGATTCGCGGCACCTTCGTTCTTGACGGTGACAGGTGAAGGGCAGTTCACAACGCCGGAGGCGTGCTTTGTGTCATCGCATAGGAAGCTCGCCGTAACTGAGCTTCGATTCCAGCCTGCGGCATTCGGCAAGGGCGACAACACGATCCGCGCGGACGGCAGCGCGCTATCGATACTGACGCGAACATCCAACTTGCGACGATTACCTGCTTTATCTACTGCGACCCCCTCGACATGCTGATTCGCGCCTTGCACGGATATCGTTACCGGTGAGGTGCAGCTTGCGATACCCGACGAGTCCTCGCACGTGAAGCGTACAGTCACGCTACCGTGGTTCCACCCGACAGCATTCGGCACCGGGTCGAGCGTCGCAGTGATCGTTGGATCGTGTCCGTCTTGGGTAATTGCGATGTGTATCGGCGGGCTGTTTTCTATCTTGTCGTTGTCCGAGTTGGAATAGATGACCAGCTCGTTCAGGCGATCGTGCTCGAGCGAGACGGTCGCGGCGAAGTTTCCGTGACTGTCCGCTCTCGTGCGCGTGATTTTAGAGCCGCGTTCTATTGTTACCAGAACTTTCGCAGCCGTATGGCCAGCAACTTCAATATCGCCTGCGCCCGTGTAAGCAGGTACGCCGGCAACAACAGGAGTAGGCAGTACCATCGGCGATTTGGCGGCAGCGCCACCGAATCCGCCGAGTGCGCCGATCGCGAGCATCACACAGACCGCTCGCGCGGCGGGTAAATTTCGATTGCTTATCATCTTCGAGTTCCCGATTGTTGTTATTGGCTAATGCGGTACTTTCGCATCGCGCTTTCTACACGGGCATTACGCAATGGCTCATGAGCTTGCGTATGCGATCGTTCTTTCAAACGAAGAGCAAAGCATCGCCTTTCGTCTTTAGTCGTTTGTGTTTCTCCGAACCGACACGACGGCCATTCTATGCGGCGACGTGCGCATGACAAGCGCAAATTGCCTATATCACGCTGGTTGACATTCGGCGCATACGACACGACATTTCCGACGCCGATTCTTACGATGAATTCGTCGCCCGCAGCGGAATAAACGTTGGGGATGACGCATCCCGCGAACTCGCGTCGCTTTCGATGAGCGTAGCGGAGGTGCAAGAGTGACCGCCGGTAACGCTGCAGATCTCATCGCGCGCTAGGTCTAGCACACCCGCTATCCGCGCGAGTCATCGACTGAGATTTACTCCGCTCGGAAGCTGCCTTACCGACCCTTAGCTGATCCACGGCGTCTGCGTGCGCCTCCGCCAGCGGTTGAGTCGTTCATCCGCATGCCGCAATCGCGGCAGTTCCTTCGCATATTCGGAGATGACGCGTCGAGAGTTCACGCTCGCTCAATCGCGTGACACGATTGATAGCAACATCGACCCTATGTGAGCGAACGGTGAACGCTCTGCGCTCAGCACGTTGAAAGCGATTGTGTCGAGATCGCGATTAGCGATTGACGCGTTATCTCGGGGTCCGTAAGTTGCGTCGCACGTTGACGACGACTCGAGATAAAAATCAAACCACGACTCGAGCAAAAAAACAAAACCAGTCGACGATGCAAGTGAAGACCACGTAGGGATGTTGCAGCCGCGACCTGACGTTTTGGGTCGCGGTTTTTTTAGCGAGTCAATCTTGTTAAGCATTCGAATACCTGGCGAACGGCGTAGCGCGGCAAGCGCATCCTCGAACCGCAACTATCTCGCGCTGCTCGACCTAGAAGTTATCGCGTTCAGTATCTTCGCCGCACTGGCGCTGAACTTCGCAGGCCAGCTCCACGCCGCCGAGCAACCGAGCGTGCAGACGCAAGAGCTGCTGCGCCAGCTTGAGCGTGAGCGCGCCTTGCAAGACAAATTCGATAAGACGCCCGATGTGCGTCTGCAATCGCCTGTGGACGCAACCGTGCTCGACCGGCTGCCGCAGCACGAATCGCCTTGCTTCGAGATCGACCGTGTGATTCTTCGCGGGGATGCTTCCGAGCAATTTCAATGGGCCCTGACTGCTGCGAATCCGAAGCAGGATATCGCCGTTGGCCGCTGCCTCGGCGCGGCGGGTATCGATCTGGTGATGACGCGTATTCAGAACGCGATCATCGAGCGCGGATTCATCACCACGCGTGTTCTGGCGCAACCGCAGGATCTCAATAGCGGCACGCTCACACTCACGCTGATTCCCGGCCGCGTACATGCGGTCCGGTTTGCCGAGGGCTCGAGCACTCGGGCAACGCAATGGAATGCGATGCCCGCCAGATCCGGCGATCTGCTCAATCTGCGCGATATCGAACAAGCGCTGGAGAACTTCAAGCGCCTGCCAAGCGCGGAAGCCGACATTCAGATCACACCCGCCGAGGGCGCAGATGTCGCACCCGGCGAGAGCGATGTAGTCATCACGTGGAAGCAGGCCCTCCCGATTCGCTTGACGCTCTCGGCCGACGATTCAGGCACTGAGGCCACCGG
>JBBRGM010000065.1:0-14173 GCA_038240725.1 Burkholderiales bacterium
GCTCGACGGAGTTCGGCGCTATCGTGATCGGAAATACCGCATTGATTCGCACAATCGCTCACGCGATACTGCTCTGTGGTCGAGTCGAAGCCTCACAACATCGCATGTTCGACTGTCGTGCGCGGCGCCCTCACACGCTCGCAGGGGTTTACTTCCGGCTCAGGTTCGCAAAATGTTCCGCGTAGAAGCGAGCGGCCCACAGTACGGGACTTACATGGTGCTGCAGCCCCCCCGGCATTGCCGTAGTCCTCGTGTCGGGCTAGGGAAACGGCAGCAACAGCGCCGTCACGCGTGATATGACCATCAAAAATCTCGAACGTCTATTTGCTCCCGCATCCGTCCCTCTAATCAGCGCTTCCGAGAAGCCGCACAGCATAGGCGCGATCATGCACATACCACCATGCCGGAGCGCTGACGATATGCAATTGGCGTGGTCCGCGCTGTGGCAGGCTGACTGAGCGATGGTGGCCATCTCGGATGTGCCTGGCAAATCTGTGCCGGCAGCATGGTGGCTGCAATCCCTGGATGATCAGCGTAACGCGCTTGCCGCTTCCGCGAAAGGGCTGACGGACAGCGAAGTCAGGCAACGTCTGCAGCGTTACGGTCCGAACCAGCTCGGCGACAGCGACAGGGCGCCATTGCTGTTTCAATTTCTGCGCCGATTCTCCAATCCGCTCGTGCTCATTCTGCTTGCCGCGAGCCTGATCTCGGCGGCGGTCGGAGAGGTGCTGAGCTTCGCCATCATTGCGGTGATGGTGTTCATCAGCGTGACGCTCGACTTCGTGCAGGAGTATCGCGCCGGCAAGGCGGCTGAAAAGCTTCGCGCGATGGTGCAGGTGCGCAGCTCGGTCCTGCGCGATGGCAAGGCGCAAGAAACCCCGATGCGCGAAATCGTTCCGGGCGATGTCGTGTTTCTGATCGCGGGGTCGCTGGTACCCGCAGATGGATTGCTGCTCGAGGCCCGCGATCTGTTTTTAAACCAAGCCATGCTGACCGGCGAACCGTATGCAGTGGAAAAGCACTCGGGCGGCGAGTACGCCGGCGACGGAACACTCGAAACCGCCGCCAATGCCGTTTTCATGGGTACCTCGGTGGTCAGCGGCATGGCGCGCATGCTGGTCTGTCGCACCGGCAGGGACACGGCCGTCGGGGACATAGCGCACACGCTCGGCCGGGCTGCACCGGCGAGTGCATTCGAGATCGGTGCCCGGCGTTTCGGGATGCTGATCATGCGACTGACCCTCCTGCTCGTGCTGTTCGTGCTGATGGTCAACATCCTCGGCCACAAGCCGATGCTCGAATCGTTTCTGTTCGCCATCGCCCTTGCAGTCGGGCTCACACCCGAGCTGCTGCCGATGGTGATCTCGGTGACGCTTGCACGCGGTGCGCTGCGCATGGCGAAACGCGATGTGATCGTGAAGCGTCTGGCATCGATCGAGAATCTCGGCATGATGAACGTTCTGTGCACGGACAAAACCGGTACGCTCACCGAGGCCAAGATCGACCTCGAGCGGCATGTCAACGGAGCCGGCGAAAATAGCGAACGCGTTTTGCAGCTTGCCTATTTGAACAGCTTCTTCGAGACCGGACTGCGCAGTCCTTTGGACGAGGCGATCCTCGCGCACCGGCACTTCGATGTAACCGATTTTCGCAAGATCGATGAAGTCCCGTTCGACTTCGAACGCCGTCGCGTTTCGGTGCTTCTACAACACGGCGACGAGCGATTGCTGGTGCTGAAGGGCGCGCCGGAAGAAGTGTTGCGTCTCGCGGTGGCCTATGAAATAGACGAGGCGGGTGGCAGCGCCAGTTTCGATACCGAGTCGCGCGCCCGCGTACAGGCGGTGTGCGACGACCTTGCGCGACACGGCTTTCGCGCCCTTGGTATTGCGAGCCGCAAGGTGGCAATCGACCATGAGCACGCGATCGTCGGTGACGAAAGCAATTTGGTATTCGCCGGATTCGCGGCTTTCCTCGACCCGCCCAAAGCCAACACCAGAGAAGCGCTGGCCGCTCTGACGCGCATCGGCATCTGCGTGAAAGTCATCACCGGCGACAATGAGCTGGTCACCCAAAATCTCTGCACATCGCTCGGACTCGACGGCGCGCAGGTTCTCACCGGCGCGCAAATCGCGCAATTGGACGATCCGGCGCTGCGCGCGCGCGTCGACGCCGTCAATTTGTTCTGTCGGGTCAACCCGGCGCAAAAAAACCGCATCATCCTCGCGCTGAAACAGCGCGGCAACACCGTTGGTTACCTCGGCGATGGCGTGAACGATGCGACGGCGTTGCACTCTGCAGATGTCGGGTTGTCGGTCGATAGCGCAGTCGATGTCGCGAAAGAAGCGGCCGATATGATCTTGCTCAAGCACGATCTCGGCGTATTGTATGAGGGCGTGCTGGAAGGACGGCGGACGTTCGCCAACATCAGAAAGTACATCATGATGGGCACCAGCTCGAATTTCGGAAATATGTTCAGCATGGCAGGCGCCAGCCTGTTCCTGCCGTTTTTACCGATGCTGCCCGTACAGATCCTGCTGAACAACGCGCTGTACGATGTCTCCGAAATCGCCATCCCGCTCGACCGGGTAGACGAGCCGGAGCTGGTGAAGCCGCAGCGATGGAATCTCGAGCTGATACGCAATTTCATGTGGGTGATGGGCCCGATCAGCTCGGTGTTCGATTTTGCGACGTTCTATATTCTGCTCATCGTGCTGCACGCCGACGAAGCCCTGTTCCATACCGGCTGGTTCGTGGAATCCCTCGCGAGTCAGGTATTGGTGATCTTCGTCATACGCACGCGGCAAAGCCCGTGGCGCAGCCGGCCGCATCCGGCGCTGCTGGCAACGTCGCTAAGTGTCGTCGCAGTTGCGGTGGCGTTGCCTTTCACCCCGATCGGGCACGCATTGGGATTCGTTGCGCCGCCGCCGCTATTCTTTGCCATCATCACCGGCCTCACTCTGCTCTATCTTGCGCTGGTAGAGGCGGTGAAACGGGTGTTCTTCCACTACATGAAGGCGTGAGCGCGTGCGTAAGACGAGTGTCGGACAGCTTGCGGGCAACGCTGCGTGTCGGCCGCGCCCGGCCCGATCCGACGCGATCGTGCGCTACACCACATTTGCGCGCGATGCTATTGCCGTGGCAACGACTGCGAGGCCGCTGAAATGACCACCAGAAATCTCGAACGTCTATTTGCGCCCACATCCGTCGCTCTGATCGGCGCTTCCGAGAAGCCGCACAGCATAGGCGCGATCGTGCTCGGCAACTTGCGCGAGGCAGGCTTCACCGGCGCGATCTTGCCGGTGAATCCAAAATACGATTTCATCGCGGGCATCAAGGCCTACCCGTCAGTGCAGAGTCTTCCCGTCACCCCGGATCTCGCCGTCATCTGTACGCCGCCTGCAACCGTGCCGCAGTTGATCGGCGAGCTCGGAGCACTGGGCACCAGAGCCGCGCTCGTATTAACCGGCGGGCTCGGCAGAATGACGGACGCGCACGGCAGCACGCTTACGCAGGCGATGCTCGCCGCAGCTAAACCGCATCTGCTGCGCGTGCTCGGTCCGAATTGCGTGGGGCTGCTCGTGCCCGCGTTCAAACTGAACGCAAGCTTCACGCATACCGATGCGCTGGCCGGCAACATTGCATTCGTGTCGCAGTCCGGCGCGCTGGTGACGGCGGTCCTGGATTGGGCGAAGTCGCGCAATATCGGCTTTTCCAAGTTGATTTCGCTTGGGGACAGTGCGGACGTCGATTTCGGCGACGTGATCGATTATTTGGCCGGCGATGAGAATACGCACGCCATCCTGCTCTATCTCGAATCCATCAAAGCTGCGCGTAAATTCATGTCTGCCGCGCGTGCAGCCGCGCGCAACAAGCCGGTGATCGCGCTCAAGGCCGGCCGCAATCCGGAGGGCGCCAAGGCGGCGATGTCCCACACTGGTGCTCTGGCCGGCTCGGACGATGTCTATGACGCAGCGATTCGTCGCGCCGGAATGTTGCGCGTGTATACCACTGAAGACTTATTCGATGCCGTCGAGACGCTCACGCGAGCGCGACCGCTGCACGGCGAGCGTCTCGCCATCATGACCAACGGCGGCGGGCTCGCTGTGATGGCGGTCGATGCTTTGATGGAGCAACAAGGCAGCTTGGCGCGGTTGTCCGATGAGACTCTGCAAAAATTGGACGCCGTTCTGCCGCCCACCTGGTCACGCGCGAATCCGGTCGACATCATCGGCGATGCACCGGCTGATCGCTATGTGCAGGCGCTGCAAATTCTGCTGCAGGATGCACAGGCGGACAGTGTGCTCATCATTCACGCGCCGACAGCGGTCGCTTCGAGCGCGGAAATTGCGGCCGTACTGGTCCCGATTGCACAGCAGACGGCGCGCAATGTAATTGCCTGCTGGGTCGGCGGCGATGCGGTTACTCAAGCGCGAGACTTATTTGCCAAAGCCGGCATCCCGACCTACGCGACACCGGAGCAAGCGGTCCAAGCGTTCATGCAGATCGTGCAGTACCGTCGCAACCAGAACCTGCTGATGGAGGTGCCGCGGTCGGTACCGGAAGCATTCGCCCCCGACCTCGAGCAAGCGCGGCGGATCGTCAACGAAGTCCACCGCGCGGGACGCCTGTCGTTGTCGCACACGGAGTTGCAACGGCTGTTGCAGGCATACGGCATTCCATTCGTTGCAACGCGCATCGCAGCGACGGTCGACGAAGCAGTCGATGCGGCACAACAGATCGGCTTTCCGGTCGCAGTCAAAATTCTGTCGTTCGACATTAGCCACAAGTCGGACGTGGGCGGTGTTGCACTCGATCTGGCGACGACCGAATCGGTACGCACTGCCGCACTCGCGATGCACGCACGCGCGCAGCAGACGCGGCCTGTCGCGGCGATACAAGGATTCATCGTGCAAGCCATGGTGCGCCGGCCGCACGCCCGCGAATTGATTGTCGGCGCGACGGACGATTCGGTGTTTGGGCCTGTTATTCTGTTCGGCGAAGGCGGTACCGCGGTCGAGGTCATTCGCGACCGGGCAGTTGGCCTGCCGCCCCTGAATATGGTGCTGGCGCGCGAACTGATGTCCCGTACGCGAGTGGCGAGGTTGCTTGCCGGTTATCGCGATCATCCACCCGCAGATGCCGATGCCGTTTGTCGCACGCTGATCCAGGTCGCGCACCTGATTGCAGACATACCGGAAATCGTCGAGCTGGATATCAATCCGCTGTTGGCCGATGAGTTTGGTGTACTGGCGCTCGATGCGCGCATTCGGCTCTGCGCAGCAGATAGCGTCAGAGCCGATCGGTGCAGCATTCGACCCTATCCGGCCGAGTTGGAGGAATGGATCACCTGGGACGGGCAGCCGGTGCTGATGCGACCAATCAGGCCTGAGGACGGCCCGCAGCACGTCGAGTTCTTCAACGCGCTCGATCCGGCCGATGTTCACTTCCGCATGTTCATGATGCAGCGGGAGCTGCGGCCCTCGCAACTCGCGCGCTTCACGCAGATCGATTACGACCGGGAGATGGCTTTCATCGCCACGAGAAAGTTAGACGATGGGCGCTGGCAAACTCTGGGGGTGGCACGTGCGATTGCAGATCCGGATAGCGTGCGCGCCGAGTTCGCGATCGTCATTCGCTCGGACATCAAAGGGCGCGGACTGGGAACGCTTCTGTTTAGAAAGTTGCTCGACTGCCTTCGCGATCGCGGCATCGTCGAAGTCGTCGGCGAAACGTTGTCCGAGAATCACCGTCTACTCGCATTGGTGAAGCGATTCGGCTTTGCGTGCTCCTCGTTACCGGGTACCGGTATCGTGTCACTACGGTTGCAGCTCAAAGATGCGAGATGATCGGCGAAGATGCGGCGAGGACACCGGTAAGCGATGACGAGCGCAACGCGGCATCAGTTGATCTGCGTCAACTGTCATACACTGGCGCGTGCCATAGTCGCCACGGTTGCACGGCCGATGCATGAATCGCCACCAGGAGGAACTGTGTACAGGAGAATTTTGCTGCCCATCGACGGCTCGCCGGTTTCGCGCAAGGCGGTCAAGCAGGGCATCGCGTTCGCGAAATCAGTCGGCGCCACGGTCGTCGGTTTCTTTTCGCCACTGGATTATCGTAGCGTCGTGTACTCGGAATACATTCCAGCGGTTTACGTATCGCAGAAAGAATTCGACGTGCAGATCCGGCAGGTGGCCGAGAAACAATTGCGCACGGTCAGAACCGCTGCCACTGCCGCCGGCGTTCCCTACGAAGAGTTCTACGAGGCGAGCATGGCGCCTTGGGAAGCCATCATCGCTGCCGCGAAGAAGAAAAAGTGCGACCTGATTTTCATGGGATCGCATGGACGCAGCGGGCTTACCGCCGTCATCCTCGGCAGCCAGACGAGCAAGGTGCTCACGCATTCGAAAATTCCGGTGCTGGTTACGCGCTGATGACCAGGCGCACAGCGTGCCGTATAGCGCCGGAACGGCGGCGTTTTTTTCGTTACGTGAACTAACGTTCCTCAGCGGCCGATTATCACGACGTTTCAGGATATCGAGAATGCGCTGATCGACCGCACCAAAGGCGGCCGGGCGCGCGAAGAGCAGCGCAAGAACGTCGAGGCGCTGCAGCGCTTTCGCGACCTCGCCGAGCTGCGGTACAAAGAAGGCGCCACGATCTCTCTCGAAGTCGCGAACGCAGAGCAATCGCTATTCAACGCCGAGTTGCTGCAGGCCAGAACGCAAGCGCAGTTGTTCCAGTCTTACGTGAACCTATATCGCGCGATGGGCGGCGGCTGGGTAGAGGATGCAGAAAACCTCGCCGGCGAAGCTCGCGCCGAAAGCGCGCCGTGACCGGCCGCTATCGCCACGACATGGCTGCTACAACGTCGCTACAGTTTCCACGTTCAGCATCGCCTGCCGATTACAGGGCGCCCAAGCCCTGGCATGTCCTGTTGCCGCCAACCTCAGGCGTTCAGGGCATCCGTGGCTAGCGCTCGAATCCCCGGCTCCGAATCGTTGCTCGCAAGCGCTTCCAGCGCCGGCGTTAATGCACTGACCCCAAGCGTCTTCGCAGATTTGATCGCCAGCTTGCGCACGCCGACGTCGGCGTCGGCGAGCAACTGTTGCGCGACACTGGTGACATCGAATCCCCGCATGTTTTTCAAACCCGCCGCCAATGCCAGCCGCACCGTTGCGAATCGGCTGGCCGCAGCAGTATCGAGTGCCTGCAACGCAGATTCATCGTGCACCAACGTAATCGCATAGGCGGCTTTTGAGGCGAGCATCGCGTCGGCGCCACCCACCAGCTCGACAAGTTGAGGTAGATCGTCCGGCTGCAACACCGCGGCGAGCTGTTTGTAATCGGGCTCGTCGGAATCCAGTATGGAACGAAGTTCTGTCGCTGATAATGCCATCGTGGTAGCTCCTAATGTTCTATAGCGGAATGGTGAGCGCGCTGCCGATCATGGTGGATTGCTCTATGGGGATTAGAGCCGGCGGCAGGTTGGTGATGTTTGCGGTTCCACCTCCGGTCATGAGCCGGTCGGAATCATCTACATGGAGAAGACCGAGCACGTGACCCACCTCGTGTCCGAGCGTCCATTGCGTCGCACCTTGTGCTACAACCGCCGCAGGCCGCGCATCCGGATGCGCGGCGCAGCCATTGAACGGCGGGTTGGTCGAGCGCACGAAGTAGACGGCCACCTCGTTGGTTTGAACGTCATTGCGATTGGCGAACAGTTGCTGTTGCTCG
Organism: Burkholderiales bacterium; assembly: GCA_038240725.1. GTDB lineage: Bacteria > Pseudomonadota > Gammaproteobacteria > Burkholderiales > SHXO01 > SHXO01. Next base: position 7,738 of record JBBRGM010000065.1, read on the forward strand.
ACCGTTGTATTGCCGAGCGTACAAACGCCGATATCCAGGTCGTTTAGCAAGGGAAGATTGAGATTTTCAGTACTCGCTAAGACGACCGAGATGCCGGCGTTCGCATACACGTCCTGCATCGACGAGAGCATCAGCGCGGTGTCGACCGTGGGCGCGCTCAGGATTTTGAAATGGAGCCGCACGAGAGGCGGTCCCCAGGTGATGAGCTTGAGATTGCCCGCGTCGGTGCGCACTGCTGTAACGAGGCTGACGGAATGACCGTTTGCGCCCGCCACGTCAGGCCCCGCCAGTAACTGAATATGCGATGACGTGCCGGCCTGCGCCGCGCTATCGCCGCGCCTCGTGATCGTCCCTGCTTGATCGACGCTCCACGCGATCAACTTGAGGTTGTTCTCGGCGATGCGTACCGCCGACACAATGCCGTCAGGCAATGCGACCAGCGCATTGTCTTCGATGCCCGCTGCCTGATGACCGCTATCTTGCAGCGCGTTCACGCTGCCGTCTTCGGTAACTTCCCACGACATCACCTGCAGATTGCCAGCGCCATCGCGGATCGAAGTAAGCACCATTCCAGCTTCGGTCACCACGGCGCGGATCAGTGTCGCTGGACCTCCCGCATCGCCACTATCGCCCAGGCGAGCCAATTCGCCGTTGGCGGATACCTCCCAGACGATGAGCTTGAGGTTCCCGTTCTGCGTGCGCACCGCAGTGACGGCGCGCTCTTCGGAAAGCCCGCACAGCGCAATCTCTGCTACGGTATCTCCCGCATTAGCGCTGTCGGCGAGTCGCGCGAGCGATCCATCGTCATTCAGCCGCCACGTGATCAAGCGCACGTTGCCTTCCGCGATCCGGCAGGCGACGACAAACCGATTGTCCGACAGAGCGACGATACGAATCTGCGTTGCACCGCCGGCTTGATTACCGCTGTCGCCAGCGCGCGTGATGAACGCGCCGGTGTCATCGACATCCCAACTGATCAGCTTGACGTGACCGCTGCCATCCCGGCATGCAACGACGAACCGTGCGCCCTTGGCGATATCGATATCCGACGCGGCCCCCGCTGTTTCCCCACTATCGCCGAGACGGGTTACCGGGCCGGCGTCGTTAATTCTCCAGGCGATCAATCGAAGCTGGCCCGCTGCGGTTCGCACCGCGGTAACCATCGTCGAGTCCACGCCTGGCACCGAAGCAATCTCCGATACGCCGCCGGCAAGATCGCCGCTGTCATGCATCCGCGCCAAGTCCAAAATACTGGCCATTTTGTTCTCCTAGATGTCTCGTACCGAGCTCACGCGTCTGCATACCCGCAGCCCACGCATTCGTGCGTTCTCGCCGATTCAGCTGTCTTCGTCATTGGCGCCGGGCGCCAATAGCGCGTCGACTACCGGGCCGAACCTCTGATTGAGGATGTCCGAGAACGACAAACTGACGAGCCGCGTTCTTTCATCTGCTGCTATCGAAGGCATGGCAATCCATTTTTCCCACATGCCGTCAGGCTCGGTAATCCAGCTCCACCGGTCGTCCGCGGCGATTACATCGCCTTGCGGAAATCGCACGAGAAAATCGCGATGATAGGGGTGCACCGCACGCGTGAACGCTCGCGTGTGAGCGAATATGAAAGCTTCCGAGCTTTGCGAGACGAGATCGTATTGCGGCTGGATGATCGTGAATTGCTCGTTTTCCAGCAGCGCCCGATTGCCTGCAGCGATGCGGCTCGCGTCGCCCGACGCAATGTTGCGCAACGCGTCCGCGTAACTACACCGGGCAGGCGAGTCGGCGTCGTACTGAGCCGCAAGCGCGATAGCACTACCCGGATCGTCGAGAAACGCCTCATGCAGCCACGCGAGATCATGGAAGATCGACTTGCCGATGTTGACCATGGTTTGCGTGAGCACCGTCTCCGGGCTGGTACACAGGAGAAAGTCCAAACCGCCGACCACCGCGCCGCCCGCCATGCGGCCCAGGCCCGCCCACAGAAACAAGTCGGGCCGCTTCAGATAGGTGCCGCGATAGTAATCGTAGAGCTTCACGATACGTTCTCGATTGGCGGCGAAGCCCTGAATCGGATCCCAGGACGCCTCGTCGTAAGTGCCGAACGCATTGTTGTACGCGATCGTCAGGTAGTACTGCCGATCTTTGACGCCGGCGTCCAGATCATCCATGGTGAATACCTCGGCAATATTCGATTAGCGTGCACATCGTCCGTGCGATGCGCTACGTGGTTGCGTTGGGGGGCAGCGCGGGCGTTTGCTGCAAAATCCACGCTGCAACCTGAATGTCGTCATGACAGAGCGCGCCATCGACGACGGTCGAGCTGAAGTTGAACGGGCCGAACTGATAGGAGAGAGCCAGGTTGGAAATATCCTCCGGCGTCCACGGCGCTTTAATGCGCAGATTCTTGATTGCTACGAACGAGACCGGATAGGCCGGGGCACCATGGGAATCGTTGGCCGAGAGCGCACCTTTCGATTTTCCCGGAATGTACCAGTAGCTGTTGTTGACGAATGCATCGATCAGCCATGGACGCTCTACCTTGACCAGGCAGAAATCGAAGCTGATGTTGACTTCGGCGCTGGCCACGGGTCGCGTGGGTGCGTCTTGCGCGACTTCATTTCTGAATGCGACCCTTTGCTTGTAGGGGAGCATTGCAATCTGTCGTTTGTAATTGGGTTTGATTTCGGCGTCGATTTCCGGACGCTCCGCGATTGGCTTTCGCGCCAGAACCGCGGTATCGGATGCACGGAAGTCTTCCCGCGCGATCACAGAAGTAGCAGCCATTGGCCGTGCCATCGTCATTTGCGGCGATCGGGCCAGCGACGCGGTAGAACGCGACATGACCATGGCCTTCTTGGCAGGCGGTGCGACCGCGACGCGCGCTGTCAGCATCGCGTTGAATTTAACGTCGTCGATCCTCATTCGGAACAGGCGATCGTTTGGTTGTACCGGCTGGTTCGGTGTCGGGGCAGCACTTACGATTTGAAACGATTGCGGCGTCCACACGCCCGCGGGGGCCTTCGGGTCCCACCAGTTCGTGGGGTGCGGAGTGGACGGGTGATAATTCGTCGCGCTCTCGCCAGCTTCCAATGAAGCGTGCCTAACTTCGTGCAAGCGTGCGACGGCCGTGTTTCTGACCGACGTGAACGAATCGCGCATCGCTTCCCGCTCGGTTTCGTTGGTCACCGTGGCTGGCACGAACGGGATCGATGGCCCGACGATCTCGAGCTCGTACAAATCGCTGAACGATGCGTCGCCGATGGACACGTTCCGGCCATCGGCTTCGAGTGTGGCGATGCCGTCCACGGCTTCGGAGAACAACTGCTGAGCCAGGTCCGGGTTGGGGCCCGACTCGGGACTGCTCGTGAGCAGGAAATCGTCGTCGCCGAAGGTCTGCGGCACGCGAGCGAAACGGAACAGTACTGGTTGCCCGTCCTGGGTACCGTATTTCTTCATGAAAAAGTCGTTGAACGGTTGGAAGATCGAATCTAATGACAGCGCCATGACGGCCGTTCCTTCAAATTTTTGATGTGGGGAAACGGGGCACCCGCGAATGCCGGAACGCCCCGGCTGCGCTACGCTGCTTTCTTCGTCTTTTCCATGTATTCGGACGAATCGACCTGCGGGCAGGAAGGGATGATGGCCGATACATATCCAAGCAACTGGATACCGGGGATCTCCAGCCGTTCGTACTCGTCGTCGCATGAGAAATTTCTCTGCTCGGTCTTGTGGCTGTAGTTCGCCTTCGCTGTAAAGCAAAGTACGCCCACTGCCGCGCGGCCCGAGGTTGCGGACTTGTGCTGGTCCCAGTGCGTCTTCCAGTCGTCCCAGAAGATCGAAACATCCTTGACCAGGATCATGCTGGTGGTCACGGACGGCAGGAATGCATGCTCGTTTTCGGCGGGCTTCTCCTGGCCCATCAAGCCAGTCGAGATACAGTTCTTCTTGTAGTCCCCGACCAGGAACCAGTTCTTCAGGTTCAACAGCGAGGTGTCCAGCCACGGGCGCTTGATGTCGACGATGCAGTACTTGAACCTGATGCTCAGATTGTTCATCGCGACGTCTTTCTTAACATCGCTGTCGGAATGCTGGAAGCTCGCGCCGCCGCCCCACAGGCCGCCGAAAACACCTACGCTGCTGCCATACGAAGTCGATGAGGCATCGTAGTGACTCTCGCTATGCGACTTGCCGCTTTCGTAGTCGTTCCAGCCGTCGTCGTCATCCTTGTACCAGGAGTGAGGACTCATGAGGGTGTAGGGGATCTCGCCCACGCCCATGAATTCCAGGAGGCTGTTGACGTATCTCTTCTTGGCTCTGGCGATCAGCACGATTGCCGGGTCGGTGCCCTGAGCTGCAAGCGTGTTGATAGCCTTCTCAATCTCTTCCTTATGGCCCAGGCCCATCCAGCGGTTCCACGCTTCGTCCACATCGTCTTGATAGACCACGCCATTGATCGGCCACGCCTGCAGCTTCATCGGATCCGTAAAGGCGTCGGCGTAAGCCTTATTGCGAGCTTTGACCTTGCTCTTGTATTCGTCCTCGTACTGCATATAGCTTTCGTAATGCGGCGTGGCGTTGCCATCCTTATCCATCAATTTTGCGGCCGCGTCCTCATATGCCTTTTTCATCTCCGCATTCAATTCCATGGTCGGCGGGATGCCGTTGGCGCCGTTGATGATGGCGAACCACGAATCGCTCAACTTGCTCGCGTTGGGGATAACGGTGTACTCGTTGTTCATCCGGAGTTTGTCGTCGACCAGCAGGAACGTATTCAAAAAGTTCTGCTGCGCCGTGGCGATGTTGGCGACCCACGCTTTGTTCGGATCGAGGGTGCCGCTGCCCGTTCTCGGCGCCGTATCCTTGGGATCGACCGGTTCGGATGCGGGAATGTCCTTCTTCAAATTTCCACCCAGAGGCGAGTAGGGATTGGAAAAATCTTCCGAATGAATCGGCAGACCGATCGGGCGGAAGGCCGAGAAGTAGCCTTCCTGCATTTTGTTGGTGTTGGGATCGAGGCCGACCGCCTGCATTTCGAGGTGTTTGAAAATCGCGTGTACATCCTGTGTCATGACACTGCTCCTAGTGGTTGAAGTGGTCTGCAAGAGTGCGTTGTCCATGGTATCCAAGCCGAGCCGGTGCGCGGAGCGGGCGAATCGCCGTTCCTATAACTTTTAGATCGCACGTTTTCGGCACGTATGCATCTTTCATAAACGCGTTACGTCGGCTCCGCGAACTTCGCGTAATTCGCAGTCGAGTGTGCGAGCCGTGAGCGATGTGACAAATAGACCCAAGGTTGTATAACTCGCGTGACGCATCGGAGCGTCGCGTCATGTGCAAAGAGATAGACAGCGCAATCGGAGGGAGGCGAGCGTTCAACTGCAACGCGTTGAAGAGACGCCGGCGCTCGCTCGTCGCTAATCGTTTGCGTTAGCAGATCGATTTTTGCGACGGGCGGCGGCTGGCGTCGGCGTGAAGTGAAAAAAAGTTCGGTTCGGCGCGCGCAGAAAATCGCATGCGCAATACATCGATGTGAGCTCGATGAATTCGCTGCTGCGAGTATTTTTACTGTACGTCAACTAGCCCAAAGTTTGCGCCAGCCTTCATGGCCGAGTCGCCGGAGCGTCTCGATGTTCTTGTTGTAGATGGATGCTGCATCGGACAGCAGCGTGGTCTCGCACGTTTGCGGATCGGCTTGTTGTAGAGCCGACAGCTCACGGGACAGATCGCCGACTTTCGGCCGCTACGCCGACAAGCATCGGCCGCTCACCGCAACTCATATCGTCGGTTATGACCGTCTGCTGCTCTCGAAAAAGGAAACGGCGTATTCGAGCATCCAATTGACGACTACGAAGCGATGCAGATGCACGATTTCATCTCGCTGAATGCAATTTAAGTTTTGCAAGCACGCTTGAATGCCCCGGAGCGTCGCGTTAGCGACTTTGGCGTACTGAGAAAGCGATAGACGAGCGCCGTTGTTTTAGCTCACATGCACATCTGATATTGCCGTCAGCTACTATGGCGGATACAACGGCTTCTAATTGTTTCTCCGATAAACCAAACCTACCGTAGCTGGTCTTATCCTTCTAAACTCGCCGTTTCAAATTCTTCTGATCGAGAACACGATGTATTCGAAAACCTCCATTGCCTTGACGCTCCTCGCCTGGACCCTGCCCGCCCATGCCGACGGCACCGCCGCGGCGCAATACAAGACCGGCACCTTAACCGTCGACGTTTCCGGCCCGGACGTCAGCATGCAACTGCGCCTGCCCATGACCCGCGGTGATACCGGGAGCAAGCAGACAATGACCTCGGCGGAAGTCGTGGCGCGTTTGAAGGAAGCGACCAAGCTCTTCGTATTTCCGGACAAGGCCAAGTGCCAGGTGGAAAACGCCAATGCCTTCGCGGTCGACACCCAGGGCAAGCCCACCACCGCCGACGGGAA
>JBBRGM010000066.1:0-14167 GCA_038240725.1 Burkholderiales bacterium
CTCGGCGACAAATTTGTCGGCAGCCATGGCATCGCCGAAGCTGGAAGCAAGCATGACAACGCGCCCTATACCCTCGTGGGTACGCTCGCCACGAGCGGCAGCGTATTGGATCGTCTGGTCTTGACCAGCGTAGAAAGCGTCTGGGAAATTCATGGACAAGGCGATCACGAGGTCGAGGAGGGCAACCCGGAAACGGCCGACGGGACAGCACGGGTGGGAGAACAACATGTGCAGCCCAAAGAGGTGACTGCACTGCTGGTGCAGTACCGCTCGCCCATGGCCGCAGCTTTGCTCCCGCGCCAGATCAATGGTCGATCGGCGCTGCAAGCGGCATCGCCCGCCTTCGAGCTGGCGCGCCTGCTGAACATCGTCGGCATCGGCGTCCAAGCCATGCAGGCTTTTGCGCTGATGTTGATAGCGTGCGCCGGCCTGTCCGTATTCATCGCGCTTTATAACGCTCTGCGTGAACGCAGATTCGACCTAGCAGTGATGCGAAGCCTGGGCGCATCGCGCAGCAAGGTGTTCGCGACAGTGCTCATCGAAGGATCCATCCACGCGGGGCTCGGCATTGTGCTGGGGTTGCTGCTTGGCCATTTGCTCACCGAAGTACTCGGCCTATGGCTGCAAGCCTCGCACCAAATCCGCATTACCGGTGTGAGTTTCGTCAAAGACGAGGTGACGCTCATCGGATTGACTCTCGCGGTTGGACTGCTTGCGGCCATCCTGCCGGCGACCTTGGCTTACCGCACGGACATCGCTCGCGTTCTTGCTCAGAGGTGAAACATGAAACGACTTCGTTTAGGCCTGCTCGTCATCATCATCGCCTTGCCCGCGTTGAGTGCTCCTCCACTACCCGACGCTGCACCAAACTCATCTTTCCCCGTCAAGCTGCCGGATGTCAAAGGCGTTGTATCTTGGAAGACACTTGGCGAGGTGGAAGAGACTACTGTTAATCACCAGCTGATCTCCAAGTTCAGTACGGCAATCGTCGCGCTCGACAGCCAACAGGTCAAGCTCCAAGGCTTCATGATTCCTCTCGACATGGGCAAGAAGCAGAAGCGATTTCTGCTTTCTGCAAATGTGCCGAGCTGCCCGTTCTGCATGCCCGGTGGGCCGGAGTCGCTGATCGAGGTGGTGTGCAAGCAACCTATCGCGTTCAACATGGAACCCGTGATCGTCTCGGGGAAGTTCTCCGTGCTGAAAGATGACGCGAACGGCCTGTGGTACAGGCTCGTCGACGCGGTTCCCGCAACAGCGGGCAAGCCATGAAATATGTGCGCAATTGCATCCGGCATTCGCGCATGCCAGAAAACGTTCGTCAAAATCCAGTTTCTGGCCGAGCAAGCCGGCGCGCCCTGGCACGCCCTTCGCGGGCGCCATCCAAACGAACAAAGCCGGAGCTGTTCTACATTGCATGCGTAAGTGTTGCCGGCGTACTTTCGCTTCTTGCCGTGTGGAATCCTGGCGAGACCCGCAAGCAATCGGATCATCCAGCACAATGGCTCGAAGCACCCGGCGTAATCCCTTGGGACACGCTGCGCAACGTCCGCTATGACAGAAAGGACGGCAAGCCGGTGCTCAATTTTTCGCACAGCATCGCGGCGCTCGACGGCAAGGGAGTCAAGCTTCGCGGCTACATAACACCGCTTGAACTAGGCCAGTATCAGGCGCACTTCATCCTGAGCTCCAAGCCCTCGAACTGTAGCTTTTGCATGCCGGCGGGGCCGGACGAAATGGTAGAGGTCCACAGCAAAACTCCGATTAAATTTTCGCTTGATCCGGTTACGGTGTCGGGTACTTTTGCCATTCTTCCGGACGATCCCAACGGTCTGTTTTATCGACTGGCCGACGGCGGCTCAGTACCGTCTCAGGATCGGCTGTAGGCATCGAAACGATGCCAAGCAGCGCGCGCCGCTACCGAGCTCGTCTAGCTCGACGTCAATTGTGGAGCGTGTTCCAACGACTCGCATTGATTTCAGTTCTGCTGGTTATTCAGCAGGCCGGAATCGCGCATGCGCTTTCGCACCTGGACCATAGGTCTCGCGTTCCGCACGACACCCAACTGCCGCATACCAAAGCGTGTGGCGAATGCGGATTGTTTGCCCAGCTCGGAACTGCACTTCCCTCGACGATCGGCTCATTCGTTAACGTCAACGTGCCTGCGTGCAGTCCCACCGGTAGCCAGCGGCCATGGCACGTCTTAACGCCACGTCGGTTTTTGTCTCGCGCACCTCCAGCCTCGCTCTGAATTGCAGTGTTGCGCCCCGTCGTCAACGCGATGCGGACGCTATTTCAACTGATTCAGAGGAGTACTTCGACATGTTCAGACCGACGGCAATGGCTGTCGCGACCGCGCTCGCGTTCAACGTGCCACTGGCAGCTCGAGCACAGAGCAGTTCGGACTTGGAAGACGTTCGCAGACAAATACAAGATCTCAAAGATGCCTATGAGAGTCGCATCAATTCACTCGAAAAGCGCCTGAAAAACGCCGAAGAATCTGCGCGCTCAGCACCGACGAACGCGAGCCAACCTGCAACAGAAGCGCCCGCGGCTCAGGCCGAAAACCTACCGCAAAAGCAGTCCACGCCGAATGCGTTCAATCCGGCAATTTCGCTGATCCTCAACGGCACGTACGGAAATTTCAAACAGGACCCCACGCAATACGGCATCACCGGCTTTCAGCCACCGGGCGCAACCAGCCCTGGCGATCGCAGTTTCTCGCTGGGCGAATCGGAGCTGTTCATCACCGCAAACGTAGATCACATGTTCATGGGTGCCTTGAATCTTTCACTGCAAGGTGATGCCGTGTCGGTGGAAGAGGCCTACTTTCAGACGTTGTCGCTTGGACATGGATTCACGCTCAAGGGCGGACGTTTCTTTTCAGGCATCGGCTACCAGAACTCGGTGCATGCGCATGCTTGGGATTTCGTCGACCCCTCACTAGTGCAACGTGCATTTCTCGGAGACAACTACGGCGACGATGGCGTGCAATTGAGCTGGGTCGCGCCGCTGCCGCTGTACGTCGAAGTCGGCGGCGAGCTCGGCCGGGGACGCAGTCTTGCTGGAACGGCAGTCGATGGTGAGCTGGCAGGAAACGATCGCAACAAGAACGGCGTCGGCGCCGGAACGATCTTCCTGCACGTGGGTGATGACGTGGGTGCCAGCAACAGCTACCGCGTCGGACTTTCTCATTTGCGAACATCCACCGGCACCAACGCATTCCCGTTGGCGGACTTTGATAGCGTAACCGGCGTCACTAATACGTTCTCGAACGCACAGGTAAAGATCTACGGCGCCGATTTCGTCTGGAAATGGGCGCCGGAAGGCAACTACCAATATCAGAACTTCAAATTCGTGGCCGAGTGGTTTCAGATACACCGCGACGGCGACCTGACCTTCGACACGACGGGCCCCGCAATCACCGGCGCGTTCGACCAGCGGCAGGCGGGCTGGTACGTACAGGGTGCGTATCAATTCCATCCTTATTGGCGCGTCGGGCTTCGCTACGATCAGTTGCAGAAGGGCAGTATCGACGCGGGCATCAACAGCGCCAACATCGCCGCGCCGGACTACACGCCAAAGCGCTACTCGGCCATGCTCGATTGGAATCCGTCGGAGTTCAGCCGCATACGCGTGCAGTACAACGAGGACAAGTCGCAACAGTTCCTGACCGACCATCAGATCTTCCTGCAGTACATCTACAGCCTGGGCACGCATGGCGCCCACAAGTTCTGAACATCTCACAACGCATGAGCCCGCAAAGGATACCCAAATGAAGACGCTGCTGTTTCGATGGTTGCTGCCATCCATTCTGATCTACACATTCGCTTCGCCTGCAATGGCTGCGCTGGAAATTTTTGCCTGCGAACCCGAATGGGGCGCGCTGGTAAATGAAATGGCCGGCAGCCGCGCCAAAGTGTTTGTAGCTACGACCGCGATGCAGAACCCACACTTGGTGCAGGCGCGGCCAAGTTTAATTTCGCATGCGCGCCTTGCCGACTTGATTATTTATTCGGGCGCGGAGCTCGAGGTCGGATACTTGCCGGTCATCGTTCAGCAATCCGGCAACGACAAGATCCAAGTCGGCAAGACCGGAAATCTCGATGCGTCGAAGTACGTGCCCTTGATCGAAGTGCCTACCATTCTCGATCGGTCGCAGGGCGACGTACATCCGATGGGTAATCCGCACATCCACTACGACCCGCGAAACATGATCAGGGTGGGGGCTGAGCTCCGCAGGCGTTTGACCGAAATCGATCCTGCGGGCGCTACCGAGTACGAGCAGCGCTATCAGGCTTTCAGCCAACGCATGCAGGAAGCCATCACGAAGTGGGTGCAGGAAGCGGCCCCGCTGAAAGGCGTCGCGGTGATCGAGAATCATAAGGAGATCAGTTACCTCTTCAACTGGCTCGGTATGCCGGTTACCGGATCGCTGGAGCCAAAGCCAGGGGTCGAGCCTACCGCGGGACACTTGGCCGAGCTCGTTGCCAACCAAAAAATGCGTCCCGCAAGGATGATCGTTCCAGCATCCAATCGGGACCCGAAACCCGCACAGTGGCTGAGTCAGCAAATCAAGATTCCGGTGGTCGCCGTGCCGCTGACAGTGGGCGGATCAGGCGGCGCAAAGGATCTGTTTTCTTTGTACGACGACGCCATAAGGACACTGCTTGCGGGATTGAAATCGTAGAACTCTCTGAAGTCGCAACGTGCACGAAAGCTCCCGGCGCGAACAGGGTCGAGAGCTTTCGTTTCTTCAGTAACAGAAAAAGGAGAACGCGTGTTTCAAGATTCTCTACTCATGATAAATCACTTGCTCGCGGGATACAGTAAGCCCGTTGTGGGGCCCGTCAGCTTTACAGTGCAGCGAGGCGATGTCATCGGCATTCGGGGTGCCAACGGCTCCGGTAAATCGACGCTTCTAAATGCGATTGCAGGCAGCGCACGCATCTTTTCCGGATCGGTTCAGCGCAAACAAGGCTTACGTATTTCGCATCAACAACAAGCGGCACTGCCGTTGGATGATGTTCCGCTTTCCGGCCGCGAATTACTTGCCCTCACCGGCGCCGATGCGCGCGGGCTGCCCGATTGGATCATGCCGCTAATCGGCAAGCGTCTCGACCGGTTGAGCGGCGGGCAGCTTCAGTTCATGCAAATCTGGGCGTGTCTCAAAGCGCCAGTCGACGTGGTGCTGCTCGACGAGCCGACCAATAACGTCGATCCACCCGGCGTGCGGCATCTGGAAACTGAGATCGAACAGATGCGCTCGTCGCATGCCATCGTGATCATCAGTCATGATCGCGTCTTCCTAGACACGGTCACTACGCGAACCGTGGAGCTGGGCTCATGAGCATTACCCAGCTGTTCGACCCGATGTTTCGATTGCCGCTGTTGACCGGACTGATCTTCGCGGCCCTGCTGCCCCTGCTCGGGATGTATCTCAGGTTGCGAGAGGAATGGTTGGCGGCCCTTGCGCTCGCACAGGTTGCCGCCGCGGGCTCGCTGGCCGGGGCCATTCTCGGAATTCCGCCGCAGGCCGGGGCGCTGGTGTGTACCTGCGCGGCGGCGGCGTGCAAAGGCTGGATCGCGCAGACGGGGAACAACGGCTACGCGCTGCTCATGATTGTCGGTTGGGCAGCCGCAATTCTGATGCTCGCGAACGTTCCTATCGCCGAACATCTCGGTCACGCGCTATTCGATGGACAACTGTACTTTACCGACATCACCCATCTCGCGTTTGGCGGTGCGTTCTTAATCGTCGTCGCTGGACTATTGCCCTGGCTGTCGCGCAAGCTTCTTCTAGAGCGGATGTTTGCCGATTTCTTTCGGGCCAGCGGCCTGTCCGCGCGCAAGTTCCATTTGATCTTCGATCTCCTCGTCGCGGCAGGGCTGGCGCTGGCGACTGCATCGATCGGCGTCATGGGGGCTTTCGGGCTGGTCTTCGTGCCCTCGATGATTGCCTACCGGATCGGATCAAGCTGGCGCAGCGCGCTGTGGATTGCCACCGCCATAAGCCTGGTCGCCTATGCCGCGTCTTTTCTGCTGGCGTTCATGATTGACCAACCGTTCGGACCGATTCTCGTCCTGGTGCTGGCGTTATTGGTCGTTGTCGGATATTTAATCCAAGCCGTCGCGCGCGCTAGCAAGTCTTGCGCAATCGCGGTGGAGAACAAAACTAGGGAGCGAGCATGATGAGGATCATCAAATTCGCAACGCGGATTTTCGGCTGTGCGGCGTTACTGTTTCTCTCCGGTTGCGCGCTGATGGAAGAACGTACGCTGAAGCCCACGGATAAAAGCGCGGTCATCAAAGCGGGCGCTTGGGGCAAGGTTTATCGCGGGGGCTACGTAGAGCTCGCGTCGATCAACAATATCGAGCCCAGTTGGCGTGTGAGGTCTGAGATAGAAGTCGGCGTCGGTACACAGAGCGCGCTGTTCTATGTGTTCTTGTGTCAGAGCGATACGAAGCACTGTACCTCCGTCGCGCAATCGCAAATCAGCTTCCGTACCGAGGCCAGCCACACCTACCAGGTCCACGCGCGCGAGCAGGTCACCGGCAGGAATCAGTTTTGGGTGTGGGTGGTTGATGAGGCGAGCGGTGCAGTTGTTGGGGGAGCCCCACCTACGACATGAGCGGTGGACGCGGTGAAAGTGCGATTGAAGAACGATGAGTAATGACAGTACTGAGGGTGACTATGAACCAAAAATACAAAGCTGCGATCACGAAGTCTGCAAAAGCCATAGAGACCTTCAGGGCCGCAGAAGCTGCTTTTAAATCCAAGCAAATAGGGCAGTCTGAGTTTCTTACGGCGAGGAACGAGTATGCGGCTGCGATTCTAGAGTTTGATAAGGCATTTGCTACCTGGTGTGCAGGCGATGCGACGCGCGAGTGTCGATCGTAGGCGAGTTAGTCAGCCGTTAGACTCGTACGCTCACCGAATAAATTTAAGGTACGGCTCGATGTACATCGCCAATCCCACCGCCAGAACCAGCAACCCCGTAATCAAAACCGCCATCACCATTTTCTCGACGCGATGCTGTACCGACAAGGTCACGCGCGACAGCGCAACGTTCGGCACATCCGGCGTCTCGAGCACGAAGGTATACGCGCCCGGATAGAACACCTCCAGCGTCCCGAGGCTGAGCGTCAGGTCGCTGCCGGGTTTGGTTTGCACTTGCAGCGAGCGATGCATGATCTGCTGATCGCCCTGCATCACGCTTGCCTGATAGTCGTCCGGTGCCGGCCGCGTTGCGGGCGCGGTGCCTTCCGCGGCGGCGAACGTGAGATTCAGCTTGATGCGATTCATGTCGGGTTTGAGCTCGACATTGATCGGGCGATACGCCTGGCGCTTCGGAAAATGCAGGATGGTGCCGTCGGCTGTGGTCCAGCGCGCGGCTCGTTCGGTCATCACGACCTGCTCTCCGGCTTCGCCGCTGAGGTAGGTGCAGTAGATGAAATACACCGGGCCCATCATCAGGCCCACCATGATGAGCAGTGGGGCGAAACCTCGTGTACTTCGAAGCATTCAGTTGTTCAGATAAAACCCGATCGGTACGTTGACGGTGACAGGTTGGCCGCGGAGCCGTTCGGGAACCGGCGGCACGACGGCGCGCATCACCATCTTCACGGCCTGCTCGTCGAGGACGTCGAAGCCGCTCGTCCGCTCGACAGCGGCGGCCTCAAGCACGCCGTTGCTGCTGACTTCTGCGCGTACAAGCGTGGTGCCGCTCCACTTCGAGCGAATCGCTTCTTCGGGATAGTCCGAGTTCTGCGTTTGCTTGCCGACGCTGCGCGAGAGCTCGCTTTCGAAGCGCTGCAACGCTTGCGCGTCGGTCATCGCCGATTGCGTGACCTTCGCGGATTTGCGCTTGTGATGGCGCTTATGTGTGCGCGTGCTCTTCGTTGCCGCAGTACGCGTCGCGGTGGTCGTGAGGTCGCTGCTCTGCGCAGTCGCGCAAATGGGGGTCGACGCCAGCAGCAGCGCCGTCATTGCGAGAACGCAGGCGACGGGTAACTTCATCTACCTACATCGGCCATCGGACTCATGCCTTCAGCAGATTCTTGAAACGCTCGGTCGCGGAGACGAGCTGCACGCGAATGCCGGGTTCCCACGCGGAATGTCCCGCATCGGGGACGAGAATGTATTCCGCTTCCGGCCAAGCGCGATGCAGATCGTCGGCGGTTACCGTCGGGCACACCATGTCGTAGCGTCCCTGCACGATTACCGCGGGCTTGTCGCGCAGGCGATGTATGCGATCCAGCAAAGCATTCTCCGGCAGAAAGATGCGATGTGCAAAATAGTGCGCCTCGGTGCGCGCGAGCGCGAGCGACACCGGTTCCGACGAAAAGTAAGACACGCTTTCCGTGTTCGGGACCAGGGTCGAGCAGGTGCCTTCGTACGAGCTCCAGGCGTTGGCCGCCGGCAGATGGATTGCCGGATCGGGATCGTTCAAACGCGCGCTGAACGCGGTCAGCAGATCGCCGCGCTGCTCCGGTGGAATCGGTTCCACGAAACGTCGCCACGCTTCCGGGAAAACGCTGCGCAATCCGTACATGAACCAATGGACTTCTTGCTCGCGGCACAAGAAGATGCCGCGCAGAACGAAGCCGGTGCAGCGCTCCGGATGCGCCTGGCCGTAGGCGAGCGCGAGCGTGCTGCCCCACGATCCGCCGAACACCAGCCAGCGGTCGATACCGAGATGTTCGCGCAGCCGTTCGAGGTCGTCGATCAAGTGCAGCGTAGTGTTGTCGCGCAGCTCGCCGCGCGGGGTCGATCGCCCCGCACCGCGTTGATCGAAGATTACGATGCGATAGAACGCAGGATCGAAATAGCGGCGGTGACTCGCGCTCGCACCCGCGCCCGGGCCGCCGTGTAGAAACACCACGGCCGCACCAGCCGGATTACCGCATTGCTCCCAATACATCGTGTGCAGCGAGTCGAGCGGCAGCCGTCCGGTTTCGTACGGTTCGATCTCGGGATAGAGTTGCGTGCGAATGTACGGAAGATCGTTCATGCGCGGAGTGCCGTGCGGATCATAGCTGCCGCAGCTTATAGTGCTGCGCCCGCAGCAGCTCGACAATGCCTTGCGGACCGAGCAGATGCGCAGCGCCGATCGCAACGAACGTCGGCGCGTCGCCGTCCAGCAGTGCGCCGATCTTGACGGCCATCGCTCGATTCCGTGCTAGATACAAGCGTTCTTCGTATTCCTTCGAGAGATCGCCCGGCAATCCCGCGGTGTCTTTGCCGAGCTCAACGAGCAGTCCATTGGCGTCGCCCGTGCGCCATGCGGAAACCAGATTGCGCAGCTCGACCGCCAGCGAGCCATCGCCGACGCTGTCGAGCGCGGATTGCAGCATGCCTTCTTGCAGGGCCGGCGAAAAACCGTTCAGCAATGCGAGTTGCTCGGTGATCGATTCGAGCTCGACGATGCGCTTGCCGTCTTTCTTCGCGCGTTTGGCGAAATACATATCCAGACCGAGCGCTGGATCGTAGCCCGCGCGGCCGACTTCCATCATCGCAACGGTCATTGCCAGCAGCGCCGGACGCATCAATGCTGCATATTCGATCGGCAGTCCCAAAGCGGGTGCGGCCGTCTGCACCTGCGCCATGAGCGGCTCGGAAATATGTTTAGCCAAGTTGTCGGGCGGCGAATACGTCGACCCCGCCGCCGCAGTCGACACCGCAGCCGGGTCGGTCGGGTCGGCTTCCAGGGCGAGCACTTGCGAATTGGCGAACGCCGTCTCGACCGCCTCGCTCAGCGGGTACATCTTGCGTGCGCCGACATGAATGGTGCCGAATAGATATACGGTGTTGGTCGCCGAGCGCGCTTCCCAGATCATCGGCGTGCTGCCGCTCTGTGCGTGCGCTGCCATAGCCGGCACCGCAATCACAAACGCGGTCAGCAGGCGGCCGGCGAAACGGCGCGAAACGAAACGAATCGAATGCATGATCGATGTGCGGCAATTCGAGGGAGCCAGCCGCAGTGTAGCAGAGCGTGCAGAGACGCCGAGCGCAGCTGCATCGCAGATTCGGTGCAGGACTATGCTGCCAACCGCCGGAGCTATTGAGCGGTGGACGAGCCGAATTGCGTCTGGACGCGTCTCGTCATGCCCGGGCCTGGCTCACAGGGAAGCGAGGTGTAGAATCGCCGCTCACCGAGTCGCCTGACCCTGAATAGCGGGTCGCTCGCGCCTATCTCCTCATCATTTCTCGAGCCCAATGGAAGAATCCTTTCGTAAAGCGGCTTTGCAGTACCACCGGATTCCGCGTCCGGGAAAAATCGCCGTTACGCCGACTAAAGCGCTGGTATCCCAGCGCGACCTCTCGCTCGCTTATTCGCCCGGTGTCGCCGCAGCGTGCGAGGAGATCGTCAGAGATCCCGGCACCGTGCGCGATTACACGGCGCTGGGCAATCTGATCGGCGTCATAACTAATGGCACGGCGGTGCTCGGTCTCGGTGCGATCGGTCCGGCAGCAGCCAAGCCGGTGATGGAAGGCAAGGCGGTGCTGTTCAAGAAATTCGCCGGCATCGACGTGTTCGATCTCGAGATCAACGAGCTCGATCCGGAGAAGCTCGTGGAGATCATCGCCAGCCTCGAGCCGACATTCGGCGGCATCAATCTGGAAGACATCAAGGCGCCCGAATGTTTCTACATCGAGCGTCAGTTGCGCAAGCGGATGAAGATCCCGGTGTTCCATGACGATCAGCATGGCACTGCCATCATCGTCGGCGCCGCCGTGCTCAACGGACTCAAGGTCGTCGGCAAAGATATCCGCAAAGTGAAGCTGGTGTGCTCGGGAGCCGGCGCAGCGGCGCTGTCGTGTCTCGACATTCTGGTGGGTCTGGGATTGCCGGTGGAAAACATTACGGTCGCGGACATCAAAGGCGTCGTGTACACGGGGCGCACCGAGTTGATGGATGAATACAAAGCGCGCTACGCGAAGGACACCAGCGCGCGCACGCTGTCCGAAATCATCGACGGCGCGGACATCTTTCTCGGTTTGTCCGCCGGCGGTGTGCTGAAGGGCGAGATGGTCGCCAGGATGAGCAAGCGCCCGCTGATTTTCGCGCTCGCGAATCCGGTTCCGGAAATCATGCCGGAAGAAGCGAAAGCCGCGCGGCCGGATTGCATCATTGCGACCGGGCGTTCGGACTATCCGAATCAGGTGAACAATGTTCTGTGCTTTCCGTTTATTTTCCGCGGCGCACTCGACGCCGGCGCAACGACGATCACGGAAGAGATGAAGCTCGCGGCGACGCACGCGATTGCGGAGCTCGCGCAGCAAGAACAATCAGACGTCGTCGCGATCGCGTACGGCGATGCGAATCTATCGTTCGGCCCCGAATATCTGATTCCGAATCCGTTCGATCCGCGCTTGATCGTGAAGATCGCGCCCGCGGTGGCGAAAGCGGCGATGGACAGCGGCGTCGCGCTGCGCCCGATCGCGGACCTCAACGCCTATCGCGATCAGCTCATGCAATTCGTCTATCACTCCGGCCTGATTATGAAACCGGTGTTCGATGCGGCGAAGAATAATCCCAAGCGCGTCGTCTACTGCGAAGGCGAGGACGAGCGCGTGCTGCACGCGGTGCAAGTCGTGGTGGATGAACGTCTTGCCAGGCCGATCGTGATCGGCCGTCCGGAAGTCGTATTGCCGCGGCTGGAAAAGCTCGGACTGCGCGCGCGTCCTGGTACGGATTTCGAGCTGGTAAATCCGAACAGCGATCCGCGATTTCGCGATTACTGGCAGCTCTATTACGAGATCATGCAGCGACAGGGCGTGTCGGTCGAAGTCGCGAAGCGCGAAGTGATCCGGCGCACGACCCTGATCGGCGCGCTGATGGTGAAGCAAGGCGAAGCCGATGCGATGCTCTGCGGCACCTATGGCGAGCTCAGCGCACATCTCAACTACATCGCCAACGTCATCGGCCTGCGGCCCGGTGCGAAGCAATTCGCGGCGATGAATCTGTTGCTGCTCGAAAGCCGCATGCTGTTCATCTGCGATACGTACGTCAACGCGGATCCGAGCGCCGAGCAGCTCGCGGAGATTACTCTGCTCGCGGCGGAAGGCGTTCAGCGTTTCGGACTGACGCCGAAGATCGGTTTGCTGTCGCATTCGAGCTTCGGCAGCTCTCGCACCGCATCGGCTTTGAAAATGAGCCGCGTGCGTGCGCTGCTCAGCGAATTGGCGCCACATCTGGAAATTGAAGGCGAGATGCACGGCGACGCGGCGCTGTCTGAGGAAATCCGCATGCAGGTGTTCCCGAATTCGCGATTGGGGGGCGAGGCGAACCTGCTCGTCATGCCGACGCTCGATGCCGCCAACATTTCGTTCAATCTGTTGAAGGTGGTCGCGGGGGAGAACATTACGATCGGACCGATTCTGCTGGGCGCCGCAAAGCCGTGCCATATTCTGACGCCGACCGCCACCGTGCGGCGGCTCGTGAACATGACGGCGCTTGCGGTAGTCGACGCCGGGGTGCAGCGATAACGATCGGCACAGCGTAGCGCAAGTACGACAATGGATGCGCAAGATTGCGCGGCAAATGAAAACGCCCGAGCCTAGCGGCCCGGGCGTTAGCTGAAGCGAGCTGCGATTACAGCTTGGCAGCCTGCCGGCGACGCGTTGTCACGTAAAGCAGCGCGAGACCGCCTGCGAGCAGAGCATACGTACCTGGCTCCGGAACCGACGGTGTCGGTGTCGGTATGGTGATACCGGTGTTGGTGAACGAGAAGCTCAGGTCATTGAAGCCGCCGGGAAATTCCGGAAGGTCCTTCAAGTCTTCGAATTCAACCAGCGTTTGATCCGGTCCAAAGCTGTCGGTAATGCGGCCGTGCGCCTTGCCATCGATATTTCTCGAGGCCAGGCCGGTGAACCAGTCGTTGCCCGTGTCATTAACGTGCAGTCGGAACACGAGCTCGGTACCTGCGGCGAAGAACCCCAGATTGACGGTGGAGCCGAGGGGCGAAGCGTGGTTGTTGAAAATCAGCGCGCTGAAGGCACCTGACGGCGACGAAAGATAAAGATCGTCGCTGTACTGGGCTGAGTTGCCGATGTAGGTTGCGATTACTTCGCCCGTGTTTTGCACAATGATGGGGGCGCCGATGACGGTGGCGGAAATAGCGGGTTGCGCTACCGAGATAAGTGAGGCGACAGCGAGAGCGGCGCGCAGGCCGCGCCACTTGTTTGCAGCGATGTTCATGATGAAACTCCCTTGAGATCTCAAACCGGTTGCCCGGAAACTACAAAAAAATATTTTTTTTGTGCTGCGTACTGCGCGGTCAATTATCCAGGACGCATCGAATTCGTCAATCGGTGAAACGCTGATAACGGGCAGATATCTCCGCGAATAGATTGAGAAAAGTGAAATTGCGCGCGAGGATCTTCAACGCTCGTGAAACGCGATCGCAGGCGCTTGGTGTCCGAATGCTGGATGCAAATCGGTCACGTGAAAGACCGCAATAACCGCGGCGCCGTCGCGCGACGCGCTCGTGCGACGAGGTCGGAAGGATCGACGGGAGTCCGGGTCTATGGCGAGAGCATTAGCGGCAGTCAGCAAGTTCCTACGGCTCGAAGCTGCCGGAACTCGGGTGTCTCGCTGATCGGTGGATCGCTTGCCAACTTGCTGCGGCCGGTGCCGCTGGGAATCGCCGTGGGTTTATTCTGCGGCAAGCAGGTCGGCGTGTTCGGCTTCGCGTGGCTCGCGATCAAAACAGGATTTGGCGCGGCTGCCGGACAAGGTGAGCTGGGCGCAGCTCTACGGCGCAGGACTGTTATGCGGCATCGGCTTTACCATGAGCCTGTTCATCAATTCGATGGCGTTGGATCAAGGCTCGCTGGCAAGTATCGGTGATGGCCGCATCGGGATTATTCTCGGATCTTTGGCGTCCGCGCTCGCTGGCTACTTCGTGCTTCGCAGCCGGTCGCACAATGTGTAGATCTACACAGAAACTTTCTTTGCAACACCATTCGATCAGGAGTTTGCCGCGATGGATCTCAAATTACAGAACAAACTGGCGCTGGTAACGGGTTCGACCAAGGGAATCGGTTTCGCGGTTGCAGCGTTGCTGGCAAGCGAGGGCAGCAAAGTGATCGTCAACGGCCGCACGCAATCCGCGGTGGACGAGGCCGTAAAGAAAATTCGCGAGCAGGCGCCGAAAGCTGAAG
>JBBRGM010000067.1:0-14140 GCA_038240725.1 Burkholderiales bacterium
GCGGCGAAATATCGGCCGCCATAAAGAGCACTGAATCCCAGCGTTCACACCGCGCCCATGCCAATCACGGAACAATCTCTCATTTCCGGATCGATATCGGACGCCAAGCCTCCGGTGAACAGCGCAAAGCACAGTGTAACACTATATGCTCATAGCATGTATATTACCAACGACGTTTCTTAAACTGCCCGCAAAGTTTGCACATGCTGTTAGCATAATCAGGCAGTTCGAAAAATGGTTTTTGATAGGCGCGTATCCTCACGGATTCATTGCTGCCAACAATTGAAACCGTGCCGGAAATTCCGCCTGTCTTGCCGCGCGCGAGACGGTAATGCGACCCGACTCCAGCGGTTCGCGCAGAACTTCAAGAACTGCTCGCTCGAACTCGGGCAACTCGTCGAGAAATAAAACGCCATGCATCGCCATCGAAATCTCGCCCGGCCGCGGAGTACTTCCGCCGCCGACCAAAGCAACTGCGGAGGCAGTGTGATGCGGCGTGCGAAACGGACGCCGCCGCCAGTTGTTAACGCTAAACCCGGCGGAACCGAGCGATTGCAACGCGGCCGATTCGAGTGCTTCATCCTCTGTCATCGGCGGAAGAATTCCCGACAAACGTTCCGCGAGCATGGTCTTGCCGCTGCCCGGCGGTCCTGACATCAGCATGCTGTGTCCACCCGCCGCGGCAATTTCGAGCGCCCGCTTCGCGTGCATCTGACCTTTGACTTCGCTCAAGTCGGGGTAAGCGTTCTCTATCGCGCTGGCGGTTGGCAATGCGGACCATCGCGCGAGCGCCGTCGTGCCGCTCAGATGCGCGCACACCTGCAACAGCGAATTCGCCGCAAAGACCTGCGCATCATGCACGAGCGCGGCCTCAGCCGCATTCGCCTCGGGCAACACGAATGCGCGTCCGCTCTGGCGTGCCGCGTGGGTCATCGCGAGGGCACCTCGTATCGGACGCAACTCGCCGGTCAGTGCAAGCTCACCGGCGAATTCGTACTTCGCGAGCAGATCGGTCGGCATCTGTCCTGAAGCCGCGATGATGCCGAGTGCAATCGCAAGATCGAAGCGGCCGCTTTCTTTCGGCAAGTCTGCCGGGGCGAGATTGACGGTAATGCGCCGGGCCGGAAATTCGAAGCGAGCCGTCTGCAACGCGGCGCGGACGCGATCCTTCGCCTCTTTTACTTCGGTCTCAGGCAGACCGACGATGGTGAAGCTGGGCAATCCATTGGCCAGATGCGCTTCCACCGTTACCAGCGGAGCGTCCATGCCCGAAATGGCGCGGCTGTAGAGAACGGCGATCGACATGCATTCAGAATATACGAAGATCGCTCCGCGGCGCGAGCGCCGCGCCTGGCGTCCGCAAACCTAACGTTGCATGCACGCCAATGGCCAACCAGATGAGCCGGCGCATGCATCAGCTTCCGACGAACGCGCAGCCGACGAGTATCGATGGCCTCGCCTGCGCAGACTAGTCTTTGATTGCCTCGACGTTCAACAGCAGCTTGACTTCATCCCCTATCGCCGGTGCGTATTTCGTCATGCCGAACTCGCCCCGCTTGATCGTCGCTACCGCGTCTGCACCGCAGACTTCTTTTTTCAGCATCGGATGGATGCCGCAGTTAAAGCGGGTGATGGTCAAAGTTACCGGCTTGGTAACACCCATAAGGGTCAGCTCGCCGGGGATCGAGGCGGGAACATCGCCGTTGAAGACGATTTTCGATCCTTTGAATGTCATCGAAGGAAACTTCGCCGTATCGAAGAAATCATCGCTGCGCAGGTGCTCGTTCAATTTGTCTACGCCTGTGTCTATCGACGTCGTATCGACGGTGACTTCTGCGCTGCCCGTTTTGCCAGCGCGATCCAGCGTTATCTTCCCTGCGGTTTTGTCGAAGCGACCGCGTTGCAAAGAGAAGCCCATGTGGCTGATCTCATAGATTGGGAACGTGTGTTTCGGATCGATCGTGTACGAATCCGCCGCGCACGCGACTGTCATCGTCGCGATTTGGGCGGTCAGCGTCATTGCAAACATCGTGACTTTCATGCGGTTCTCCTGAATTTCGGGGTGATTTCGCGAAAAACTCTGGGCATTATCGATGCGACGGGCGGGTCTCGCCCTGCCGCTACTCGCGCGCGGGATTCGATTCCGTGCGTTCCAAGTCCGTGCGTTCCAAGCTGGCCATTTTGAGCTCGAGTTGAGCGAGCTTCTCGCGTGTGCGTTTCAGTACTTCGCGCTGGACGTCGAATTCTTCGCGCGTCACGAGATCGAGGCGAGCGAGGACGCCTGCGATTGCGGCGCGGACGTTTTTCTCAATGTCCGGTGCGGGGCTCTTTGCAAACAGCGCGGTGAGCCTTGCATTTAATTCTTCCAACAACTGAGAAGGGTGCATGGACGCTTCAGTTCGATCGTTATGGCGCGAGTTTAACAACTTCCCAGGTGGCCAACCTAGCCACATACCCCTACGGCCTTGCGGATGTTTGACGATATCCGTCAAAGCCCATCAATGGTGCATCTGCGAGATAGCTCGCGTTTGTTTGGTGCGAACAAAGTGAAAGAGCTTAGACGCCGGCTCGTAGGTAGCTGATTTCACCTGCGAATTGCATTGGCATAGGAAATGCTGTCGCTGTGTTGCGCCGTTTCCCATGCGACCAATAAAGGACGACCTATGCAGATCCGTAACATCATTCCCGCAGCAGTTCTTTCCGCTGCCCTCACGCCTGGTCTCGTCCTAGCGGACGAACAGCCAAAAGTGCCAGAAGCGCCGAAGGCCCCGTACACCCTAAGCGCCAACGTGTATCTCGTGTCGGATTACTTCTTCCGCGGCATCACGCAAACGTGGGGCAAGCCGGCTATCCAAGGCGGCTTCGACTTCGTTCACGAGAGCGGCATCTTTCTCGGAACCTGGGCTTCCAACGTTAGTGGCAATCAGTTCCCGGGCGGTTCACTCGAGTGGGATCTGTACGGAGGCTATAACTACAAGATCAACGACGACATCACGGTCGGCGCGGGTGTGTTGTATTACTACTACCCGGGTGCTAACTATTCCAAGGCGGCAGTGCCCGTTACCGATCAGACCCTCAACACCTTCGAAGGCAATCTGACGGCAAGCTGGAAGTGGCTGAGCTTCAAATTCTCCTACGCGTTCACCGACTACTTCGGCGCGAACGCGAAGACCGGTTTCAAGGACGACACGAAGGGTACTTACTATCCTGAAATCAACGCCGCTTATCCGCTCATGGATAACCTGACCCTCGTCGGCCATCTCGGCTACACCGCGTTCAACGAGAAATTGGCAGCGCCTAATGCGTTCGGCAAAGACGATCCGAGTTATCTCGACTGGAAGCTGGGGCTGAGCTATGTCTGGAAGGACGGTTGGACGGTCGGCGCGTACTACGTCGACACCAACAATAAGGACTATTACAAGCGCACCGCCTCGCTTGCGAACTCGGATATCAAAGATCTCGCAAGGGCGTCCGGTTACATCACTGTCGGCCGGACATTCTAGTTACCTGGCGCCGTCCATCGGCGCCGCAATTTTCTGACATCGAGAAGGGGGACGAATGAAATTCGTAACCGCAATCATCAAGCCGTTCAAGCTTGACGAGGTGCGTGAGGCACTGTCCGCGATCGGCGTGCAGGGCATTACGGTCACCGAGGTCAAGGGATTTGGTCGGCAGAAAGGCCACACGGAACTGTATCGGGGCGCCGAATACGTGGTGGACTTTCTGCCCAAAGTGAAAATAGAAGTCGCGATAAAAGAGGATCTGCTGGAACAGGTCATCGAGGCCATCGAAAAATCCGCAAACACCGGAAAAATCGGCGACGGAAAGATATTCGTCTTCGATTTGGAGCAAGCCATCCGGATCCGCACCGGCGAGACCGGCGCCGAAGCGCTTTAGGGAGAACGTGATGAAGAGGATTTTAAGTTTGATCGCGCTGTGTGCCGCGGTTGGCTGGGCTCTGCCGAGTGTGGCGGACGATAAGCCGGCTGAGGCACCGGCGGCTGCTGCACCGGCAGCCACTGCCGCACCCGCCGCGGATGCGACGAAACCGGGCGAAGCTGCGCCGGCCGCCGCACCTGCTGCGGCTGCACCCGCCGCCGCGCCGGCGCCGGTCGCCAACAAAGGCGATACGAGCTGGATGTTGACGGCGACCGTCCTGGTTATTTTGATGACGATACCGGGGCTGGCGCTGTTCTACGGCGGCATGGTGCGCGCGAAGAACATGCTCGGGACACTCATGCAGGTGTTCGCTGTGTTCAGCTTGCTCTCCGTGCTGTGGGTTATTTATGGCTATAGCATTGCATTCACCGAGGGAAACGCGTTCTTCGGAGGGTTCAGCCGCTTGTTCCTGTCAGGCGTGACCCCCGATTCCACGGTGGCGACGTTCAGCAAAGGCGTAGTCATTCCCGAATATGTATACCTCGCGTTCCAGCTGACCTTTGCTGCGATCACGCCCTGCCTGATCGTGGGTGCGTTTGCAGAGCGCATCAAGTTCTCCGCGATGCTGTTGTTCATGGTGCTGTGGTTCACGTTCTCGTACCTGCCGATCGCGCATATGGTGTGGTATTGGCCCGGACCAGACGCGTTTACTACAGCGGATGCGGCAACGAAAGCCTCCGCAACAGGAGGTTGGCTGTGGCAGAAGGGTGCACTCGATTTCGCTGGCGGAACGGTCGTGCACATCAACGCCGGTATCGCCGGCTTGGTGGGTGCCCTGTTTATCGGCAAACGATTGGGATACGGCAGAGAAGCAATGCCTCCGCATAGCCTGGTGATGACGATGATCGGCGCCTCACTGCTGTGGGTGGGCTGGTTCGGATTCAACGTCGGCTCCAATCTGGAAGCCAACGGCGTTGCCTCGATGGTCATGGTCAACACGCAGATCGCGACTGCCGCTGCGGCACTGGCGTGGATGTTCGGCGAATGGATCTTTCGCGGTAAGCCCACCATGCTCGGCGCAGCTTCAGGTGCCGTTGCCGGTCTGGTCGCGATTACGCCGGCTTGCGGATTCGTCGGCCCGATGGGCAGTATCGCGCTCGGCGTGATTGCCGGCCTGGTGTGCTTGTGGTCGGTAACCTGGCTGAAGTCCAAGCTCGGCTACGACGACTCGCTCGACGTGTTCGGCGTACATTGCATAGGCGGGATCCTCGGTGCGCTCGGAACCGGCGTGTTTGCGAGCCCGAGCTTAATGGGCACCGGCGTCTGGGACTATGTCGCCAATGCGGTTACGCCAAACTATTCGATCGCGAGTCAATTCATGATTCAGCTGATCGGCGTGGTGACCACGCTCGTGTGGTCGGGTGTAGTTGCCTTCATCGCCTACAAGGTCACCGACATGGTGATCGGTCTTCGTATCACCGAAGAGCAGGAACGCGAAGGTCTCGACGAAGCACAACACGGCGAACGCGCCTACAACATGTAGTCGGCGCAAGCCAAGCAAAAGCAGCAATCAGCAAAACGACGGGCGCCGAACATGGCGCCCGTTTCATTTGCACCCAACCAACGCCAAGAGCGTTCGGTCGCGGCGACAGATTCGGACGCACTCCGACATTCCGTTCACCATTGTCGACGCCTTCGCAGCATTCGCGCTAAAAACAACTCGACCACTCCATCTGCGGAACCCGTTCGAGGAATCTGTTCATGAGCACAGCGCTGGAACCGCAACGATGCTCGCGTCCAATACTTTGGCGACGCGACTATGAGGCTGCGCAAGCGATCGTTGCGGAGGCTGCGTCGTCGCTCGACGATGCCCGGCTGCTCGCGCTCTTGCGTGAGCTGGGCGAATATCAACGCCGGCAGGCGAGCTCAGATTTCTCTCGCATCGTGGAATGGGCGGAATGGGTTTTCATACCGCTCCTGATGCTGGGAATCGAACAGCCGCGACGCTGGTCGGACGCGATGGCGTAGACAAGTCATCCGCTGCTGCGCCGAGATGTCCGCAGATGTCGGTTGTACGCAGTGGTGCGCCGGTCGAGTTGCGCGATTTTCCGGCGTGCTAACATCCGAGCACCTGGGCGTTGCCCTTCCATTGCCGTCTGCGCGTTGCCTTCCTCTCGTCACATCACGATTGCCAGCCGCGAAAGTCCCTTAGCCTTATGGCAGGCGCGGTTCGTTCGCGATCGGCTATCGGCCGCCTTCCCGGAATTGCTCATCGATATTCTCGGCATGTCGACCGAAGGCGATCGTCAGCTCGGCTCGTCGCTCGCAAAAATCGGCGGTAAAGGATTATTCGTCAAGGAGCTGGAGAACGCGCTGGTCGAACAACGCGCCGACATCGCTGTGCACTCGATGAAAGACGTGCCGATGGATCTGTTGCCGGGCTTCGCGATCGTGGCGATCACTGAGCGCGACGACCCGCGCGATGCCTTCGTGTCCAACCACTACCCGCGCTTGTCCGCGCTGCCTCAAGGCGGACGCGTCGGCACGTCGAGCCTGCGCCGCGAAAGCCAGCTGAGAGCGCGCTATCCCAGGCTCGCTGTAACCCCGCTGCGCGGCAATGTGCAGACTCGCTTGCGCAAATTGGATGAAGGACAGTACGCCGCCATCATTCTCGCTGCCGCAGGTTTGATCCGGCTCGGCTTGCGATCGCGCATCACCGCGTTTCTGGAACCCGAAGATAGTTTGCCCGCGCCCGGCCAGGGCGCGCTGGGCATCGAATGTCGCGAATCGCGCGCCGATCTGGTCGACCTTTTATCCGTTCTGAACGACCCGGTTACCGCGTGGTGCGTCCGCGCCGAACGCGGCGTCAGTCGCAGTCTTGCCGGCAGCTGCACTGTCCCCCTCGGCGCTTTTGCGCAAGTCGATGCCGACGGTGCGCGTCTGCGCGGATTCGTCGCGAGTCCCGATGGCAGCCGATTGGTCAGCGCTCAGCAGCAATGCGCCGACATCAAATCCGACCCAGACGAACTGGGTCGCGCACTCGCCGAGCAGCTCATCGCACAGGGCGCACGTGAGATTCTTGGACCGTTGCTGTAAAGGCGCGCGCGCTTCGGCTCAGCTCTCGCACTCGAACGCGCACCTCGATGCCAGGCGGTTTGCTGGCACCCTGACCTGAGGCGCGATTTGCATGGGCGTCGGCGAAGCTCGCACATTGCACGGGTACGCGGTGGTGATCACCAGGCCTGTCCAGCAAGCCGATCGGCTTGCGACATTGATTCGTGATGCCGGCGGCGACCCGATCTTGTTCCCCGCACTCGCTATCCTGCCTCCGGCCGACGGTTCGCGCGCAGCCAAGCTTTTGGAAAGCGCCGCGACTTTTCACCTGGCGATCTTTATCAGTCCTACCGCGGTCGAGGAAGCGTATTCGCTGCTAACAACAGCGTGGCCTGCGACGCTTCCCACCGCTGCCATCGGCGAAGCCACTTCGACAGCACTCCGCCTGCACGGCGTGCAAAACGTGATCGTGTCGGACGATGGTAGCGATAGCGAAGCGTTGCTCGCTCGCACCGAGCTGACAGCCGTATCGGGTAGACGAATCCTGATCGTGCGCGGAGAAGGCGGGCGCGAGCACCTCGCCGAAGAGTTGCGTCGACGCAACGCCGACGTGGTGTACGCCGAATGCTATCGCCGTAGCCGGCCGCGGACGGATCCAGCCGAGCTCCTCGCGCGATGGGAGCGGGGTGCATTGCATGCCGTGACCGTGATGAGCAGCGAAACGCTGGATAATCTCTGGCACATGATCGGCACACGCGGGCAGCAGCTATTGCGTCGCACACCGCTGTTCATGCCGCACGCCAACATCGCCGAATACGCGGCGACTCTCGGGTTGACGCAAACCGCCATCGCACCGCCCGGCGATGACGGCATGCTGCGTGGTTTGAGCGCGTGGTTTGCTCTCCGCCAGCAACGTTAGCTGCGCCCTGCATCGCTGGAAGAACGCCATCGCGCTCCGCGGCTCACTCAATTGGCATGTGGGCACGAGCAACGCAACACCGGCGTGCAAGAGGTAGCGAAGTCTGAGGTAAACTTGGTTTTTGCGTTTGTCTTGAACTCCTTTTTCCCACTCCATGGATCCGCAGCAGACCTCAACGCCGCCGCAGTCTGAGCCCTCCTTGCCAGCTACGGTGGAGCCGGACGTTGTGGCCACGCCGTCCGGCGGGCAACGTTGGCCCGAATGGATCCGCGGCTACTGGGACTTGCGCTCGCTCGCCATCGTCATTCTCGCGGCGTTGCTCGCAGGACTGTGGATCGACACCCGCAGCCAACTGCGCGATGTGCAACGCGACCTTGCCCGCAAGCTTGCCGACGCCGACACCGCCAACCGCGAAAGCCGCCAGCTCTCGGTCCAGGCGCGCGATGCCCAGCACGATCTCGAGTACCGCCTCGCTGCCATGGAAAGCAAGATCGCCGAGAGTCAGAATCAGCGCGTCGCGTTGGAAGGGCTGTATCTGGAATTGAATCGCAGCCGCGACGAGCGTGTTCTCGCCGAGGTCGAACAGATGCTGATCATCGGCAGCCAGCAACTGACTTTGGCGGGCAACGTGAAGTCGGCGCTGATCGCATTGGAGGCAGCCGACAGCCGATTGCAGCGAAGCGACGGCGCGCAGTTCACCGCGGTGCGCCGCGCCGTTCGCCGCGACATCGAACGGCTCAAGTCGACGCCGTTCGTGGATGTAGTCGGCATGAGTTTGCGTCTCGACAATCTGGCGCACGAGGTCGACGGCTTCACGCTTGCGATGTTCGAACGCCCGGTTGAGTCGAAGCCGGTGACGGTGGTTTCCAACGAAGGCGCGGTCCGCCGCTTCGCGCGGGAGGCTTGGCAAGACGTCCAGAGCCTGATGCGCATCCAGCGAGTAGACCGTGATGAATTGCCCCTGATCGCGCCTTCGCAGGCATTCTTCCTTCGCGAGAATCTGCGCCTGCGACTGATGAGCGCCCGCATCGCGCTGCTGGCGCACGAGCAAGACAGCTTCAAGGCCGACACCCGCGAGTCCATCGCGTGGATGCAGCGCTATTTCAACGGTAAAGACCATCAGGTCAGCCAGGCGCTGGCGAGTCTCAAACAACTGTCGGACGCTGACGTGAACATCGACGTGCCGGATATCGCGGGAAGCCTGGAAGAGGTGCGCAATGCCAAGCTGCTGCGGGAGCGGGGCCTGCGTTGAGCGAACGCGCCTCAGCCATCTGCGCCGGCTGAACGACGCGATGCGCGCGCTACTCTGGATCGTCGCTCTGTTCGCGCTGGCAGTCGCGCTGACAGTTGCGGCGCGCTACAGTCCCGGCTACGTTCTCGTCGTCCTGCCGACGCATCGCGTAGAGCTGTCGCTCAACTTCGCCGTCGTGATTGCGGCGCTGGGCTTCCTCGGCGCTTATGTCGTTGTACGCGCGATGTCGGTGATGTTGGCAATGCCGGCGCGCGCGGCGCAGTTCCGCCGCAGCCAGCGGCGTGCGCGTGCGCGGCGAAGCCTGCAGGAAGCCCTATCCGCTTATTTCGAAGGCCGCTTCGGTCGTGCCGAACGGGGCGCCAAAGATGCGATCAGCCAAAACGAGGCGACCGGCTTGAGCCTGGCGCTTGCAGCGCGCTCCGCTCACGAGCTCCGGCGCTTCAGCGTACGCGATGAGTATCTCAAAGAGATGGAGCAGCGCGCGCCTGAAGATCGCTATTTGCGGCTGATGACGCAAGCAGAATTGTTGCTGGACGAGCGGCGCTACGACGAAGCATTGGCCGCGCTTGCCCAACTGCAAAACAAACATACCGCGGGGCTTCGGCTCGAGCTTAAAGCGCGGCAGCAAACCAAAAATTGGGACCAGGTGCTGGTCTTGTTGCCGCAGCTCGAGAAGCGCAAAGTTTTCGAGCCGGCCTTGTTGCAACAGCTCAAGCGC
Organism: Burkholderiales bacterium; assembly: GCA_038240725.1. Taxonomy (GTDB): domain Bacteria; phylum Pseudomonadota; class Gammaproteobacteria; order Burkholderiales; family SHXO01; genus SHXO01. The sequence goes on from JBBRGM010000067.1 coordinate 9,823, forward strand.
TACGCGCACACTGAGAACTTGAAACGCAAAGCGCTCGACGCGAAGATGTTGCGCGAATACTGGGACAAGCTGCCCGGCGAGGACCGTAAAGACAGTCGCATCGCCGCGGCGGCAGCGCAAGGTTTCATCTCGCTGGGTGGCTGTAACGACGCGCATCGGATTATCGAGGAGAGTCTCGCCGACAATTGGGATTCCGCATTGCTGGCGCTCTACGTCGAATGCCTGCCGAGCGATGCCCGGCGGCATCTCGAACGGGCTGAGTCCTGGCTGCGCGATCATCCCGGCGATCCGATGCTGCTGCTTGCCTTGGGGCAGCTTTGCATGCAGCAGTCGCTGTGGGGCAAAGCGCGCAGCTATCTCGAAGCGAGTCTGGCCGTCGATGCGAACCACACCGCGTTTGTCGAGCTCGGCCACTTGTTAGAGCGCATCGGCGAGACCGAAGCGGCGAGCCGGGCGTATCGAGGCGGTTTGGAGCTCGCCTTGCGGCAGCTCAAAGAAAGCACGGGCGGGCGCCGCCGTTCGGCGTTCTGAAGACATCCCATGAGATGCCGCCACGGAGGAGGTATGGAAAGTCCGATCCATTTCCAACCTTTTGAAGGCACCGATGAACGAGACCGATGGGCCCGCCGCCAACACAGACCAGGAATTTCCGCTTAAAGAAGACATCCGATTTTTAGGCCGCCTGCTCGGCGATACGCTGCGCGAGCAGGACGGCGAGCAGACCTTCGAGCTGATCGAGCGCATCCGCCAGACCGCCATTCGATTCCGGCGTGAGGGCGATCCGCAAGCGAGCCGCGAGCTCGACGCGATACTCGACAAACTGAGCCCGGCCCAGACGGTCTCGGTGATTCGCGCATTCACCTACTTCTCGCAGCTCGCCAATATTGCCGAGGACCTGCATCGCAATCGCCGTCGGCGTGCGCTCGAGCTCTCGGGCAATGCGCCGCAGGAAGGCAGCATGGCCAGAGCGCTATCGCGGGTTGCCGAAAAGATCGATCCCGAACGAGTTGCAGCGTTCTTCGGCGATGCGATCATCAGCGCGGTGCTAACTGCGCACCCTACCGAGGTACAGCGCAAGAGCATTCTCGACTGCCAGCTGGAAATCTCCCGTCTGCTGAACGAGCGCGATCGTGTCGTGCTCACCCCTGAAGAACGGGGCGCGAACGAGGCGCACTTGCGCCGCGCGATCATGTCGCTGTGGCAGACACGCATCCTGCGGGAATTGCGCCTCACTGTTCGCGATGAGATCGAAAACGGTCTTTCGTACTACCGCTATACGTTTTTGCGCCAGCTTCCGCGCCTGTACGGCGAGCTCGAGGACAGACTGAAAGCGCAATGGCCCGATCGCGAAATTCCCGTGGGTCCGATTCTGCGACTGGGCGCCTGGATCGGCGGCGACCGCGACGGCAATCCTTACGTCACGCACGACGTAACGCGGCATGCGGTGTTGCGCCAGTCGTCCACGGCGCTGGATTTCTACATGAGCGAAGTGCACATTCTCGGCGGCGAGCTGTCGCAATCGCTGCGCATGATTGCTGTGACTGATGAGCTGCAAGCGCTTGCGGAGCGCTCGCCGGATGGCTCCGCGCATCGTCAGGACGAGCCTTATCGACGAGCGTTGACGGGCATCTATGCACGTCTCGCCGCCACCTCTCGCGTGTTGGATCATGCACCGGAGCGCCGCGAAGTCGCGCCATCGACGCCGTATCCCAACGCAGATGCGTTCGCTGCGGACCTGCAGGTGCTGTCCGATTCGTTGAAAGCGAACGGCTCGGGCCGGATCGCGGATGGTCGACTGCGCAGCCTGGTGCGTGCAGCGCGCGTGTTCGCTTTCTATCTCGCGCCGCTCGACATGCGCCAGCACAGCGGCATCCACGAGCAAGTCGTCGCCGAGTTATTCAGCCTGGGTGCGCGACGCGGCGGCTATCTCGAGCTGTCGGAACAAGACCGGCAAAAATGGCTGCTCGAAGAGCTGGCGATGCCGCGTCTGCTGCGCTCGCCGTTTCTGACTTACAGCGAGCTCGCGCAGAAAGAGCTGGCGATTCTGGATGCGGCCGCCGCGCTGCACGCGACATACGGGGCGCAAGCGCTGCCGAACTACATCATCTCGAATGCCAACGGCGTCAGCGATGTGCTCGAAGTCGCGCTGCTGCTGAAAGAAGCCGGCTTGATCGTGCCGGGCTCATCGCCGACGTCGCAAGTCAACATCATTCCGCTGTTCGAGACGATCGGCGATTTGCGCGGCTGCGGCGAGATCATGGACGAGCTGTTCTCGCTTCCGCTGTATCGCGATCTTCTGCAGTCGCGCGACAACGTGCAGGAGATCATGCTGGGCTACTCGGACAGCAATAAAGACGGCGGATATCTGACGTCGAACTGGTCGCTCTACAAAGGCGAGGTAGAGCTGGTCGAGGTGTACAAGCGTCACGGCTTCAAGATGCGCTTGTTCCACGGCCGCGGCGGCACCGTCGGCCGTGGCGGCGGGCCGAGCTATCAGGCCATCCTCGCGCAGCCGCCCGGCAGCGTGCAAGGCCAGATCCGCATCACCGAGCAAGGCGAGGTCATCGCCAGTAAATACTCGGATCCGGATATCGGCCGCGGCAATCTCGAAACGCTGATCGCCGCGACGCTCGAGGCTACTTTGCTGCTCGACGAAAATCGTGCGGCCGTTCCGCAAAACTACAACGATGTGATGGAGGTGCTTTCCAACGAAGCGTTCTCCGCATATCGCAATCTCGTCTATGAGACGCCCGGTTTCGTTACGTTCTTCCGCGCCGCCACGCCGATTACCGAAATTGCCGATCTACACGTGGGCAGCCGGCCCGCATCGCGTAAAAAAAGCGATCGCATCGAAGATCTGCGTGCAATCCCATGGGTATTTAGCTGGTCGCTGGCGCGCATCATGTTGCCGGGCTGGTACGGGTTCGGCTCTGCCGTCGAGCATCTGATCAAAACGCAGGGCGACAGCGCGATGCGCAACTTGCAGGAGATGTACGCGCGCTGGCCGTTCTTCCAGGCTTTGCTATCGAACATGGACATGCTGCTGGCGAAGAGCGACATCAAGATCGCGTCGCGCTATGCCGAGCTGGTCGCGGATGTGGAATTGCGCGAGCGCATCTTCGGGCGCATTCAAGATGAGATGCAAATTACGATGCGGCACCTGTTTGCCATCACCGGTCAGCGGGAGCTGCTCGAGAGCAATCCTGCGCTCGCGCGCAGCGTGCGAGATCGAACGCCGTACATCGATCCGCTCAATCACCTGCAAGTCGAATCGTTGCGGCGCTTCCGATCCGGCGAGCACGACGATCGAACCAAGCGCGCAATTTTGCTGACCATCAACGGCATCGCCGCGGGACTGCGTAACAGCGGCTAGCGCGAAAGCGACTAGCCGAGCTTGGCGCCGTCGGATGGCGTGAACGCGTCCGAATACAGCTCGTCTTCGGGCAGTTTGCACAGGCTCGTGAAGTCTGCGTGTGCAGCCTCCACCATTGCCGGCGTGCCGCACGCGTAGACCTGGAAGTTGGACAGGTCGGGGAAGTCCTGCATGACGGCGCGATGCACGAAGCCCGTGCGACCGGTCCAGCCGTCATCGGGAAGCGGGTCTGAAAGCACCGGCACGAAGCTGAAGTTCTCGTGCTCGGCCTGCCACTTGAGCGGCATGTCGAGCATGTAGAGATCGGCTTTCGCGCGCGCGCCCCAGTACATCACCATCTCGCGTTTCACGCCGATTTTGAAGGCGTGCTCGACGATGCTCTTGATCGGCGCGAAGCCGGTGCCGCTGGCGAGAAAGATGATCGGCTTGTCGCTGTCCTCACGCAGAAAGAAGGTGCCGAGCGGGCCTTCGAATCTGAGGATGTCGCGCTCTTTCATCTTGCCGAAAACGTATTCGGTGAACGCGCCGTTTGCCATGTTGCGCACATGCAACTCAATGTGCGCATCGTCTTCGGGCGGGCTCGCCATCGAATACGCGCGGCGTTTGCCGTCGCGCATGATTATCTCGACGTATTGCCCGGCGAGAAATTGCAGACGCTCGTTCGCCGGCAAGGTCAGAAACAAAACTGCGACGTCGTGCGACGGTCGCTCGATTCTCGAGATGCGGCACGGCAGTTTCTTGATCTGCATTTCGCCCGCAGCGCCGATCAAACGCGCTTCGACGACGAGATCGGTGAGCGGCTTGGCCTGACAAAATAGCGCGAAGCCGAGGTTCTTTTCGAAGTCCGGAAGAATATGCGCGGCGTACTGTCCGTAATCCACTTCGCCTTCCAGGATTTTTCCCTTGCACGATCCGCATGCGCCGTTGCGGCAGCCGTAGGGCAGG